>JBAWXG010000038.1:0-24803 GCA_037144195.1 Synechococcus sp. ELA057 | reverse complement strand
GCTGCCGGGATCAGGGTGTGCCGACGCGCAGCTTGTTGAGCAGAAAGGCGAACACGGTTGTGCGCCGGGTGACCACATCCGCCGTCACCTCCATGCCGAGCCTGAGGCGGCAGAGCCCCTGGCGGCTGCGCAGACTGTCGCGCAGCGGTTCGAGCCGCACCTCATAGGCGGGGGGCTGTTTCTCCTCGGCGCTGGGGCGCTCGGAGCCGTTCCGCGCGGTTGGCGCCGGCAACGTGTCCTGCGACAGGCTGCTGACGCGGGCCGGCAGCACGCCGAATTCCGGGGTCGGACAGGCGGCGATGCGCAGGCTGGCCTGCTGGCCGGGGCGGATCTGGCTGATGTCGCGCGTGGGCACCTGCAGCCGCACATCCACGCTGCTGCTCAGCGGTGCCAGGATCAGCACCGCTTCACCGGGTTGAATCAGCTGTCCCGGGTGGTGCAGGGATGTGCTGACCACGGAGGCTTCCAGGGGAGAGCGCAGCTGGCTGACGCGCAGGGCGCGCTCGATCTGCTGCAGCCTGCTGCGTCGCTGCACCACCTGCTTGAGCAGTTCATCGGCTCCGGAGCGCGCCTGGCTGGCGCTCTGGAGCAGCCGTGCCTGTTCGTTGAGGCCACGGGCCCGTTGTTCCTGCACCCCCTGCAGCGCCTTGCTCACTTCGGATTGGCTGACCAGCTGCCGGGCCCGTTTTTCATCGACAAGGCTGCGGGGCACCGCGCCGCTCTGCTGCAGCTGGCCGTAGCGAGACAGCTCACTGCGATCGAAGGCCTGGTTGGCGCGGGCCTGATCCACAGCACGTCGGGAGCTTTCCAGCAGGGCGCGGCTCACCGCATCGATCGAGCTCAGCTGGGATTCGATCGCCTGCTGCTCCAGCCGGGCCTGGTGCTCCTGCCGCTGCAGGGCATCCAGCTCCTGCAGCAGCTGGCGGCGCTCCTCCCGCAGTCCGGTGGGCTCGATCACCGCCAGCAGCTGGCCTTTGTGCACCGTGGCATTGGCCTGCACGTCCACGCTCTGCAGACGCCCGCCGAATTCGCTCTGCAGCACCGTGTTGTCACCGTTCGGACGCACCACGCCGGCGGCCCTGACCGTTTCCTTCAGCGGCCAGATCACCAGGGCGGCGGAGCTGGTGGCGGCCAGCATCAGCACCGTGCGCACCAGGGTGGCGGCCAGGCGCCCTGGGGTGGGAAGAAATTCATCCGCTGAGGCCGGCTGCAGCAGCGGCGCCCGGTCCGGACGGGGGGCCGCGTCGAGGATCGACGTGGAGGCGGTGGTGCTGGCGAGACGATCGCTCATCAGGCGGCCTGCAGATAGGGCGCGATCTGGCTGAGATGGCGCAGATCGCTGGGATGGTTCTGTTGGCGCACGCGGCCCTGCTCCATGAACACGATCCAGTCAGCGCGCAGGATCACATTGGGCCTGTGGCTCACCAGCACCGTCGTCTTGCCGCGGCGGTGGGCCAGCAGCTGATCCATCAGCCGGCTCTCGAGCACAGGATCAAGGGCCGAGGTGGATTCATCGAGCAGCAGGATCGGCGGATCGCTCGCCAGGGCGCGGGCCAGGGCCAGCCGCTGCCTCTGGCCTCCTGAGAGGTTGGTGCCGTATTCGCCCAGCACCGTTCCGTAACCGTTGGGCAGCTCGCGGATGAAGGCATCAGCCAGGGTCAGCTGGCAGAGCTCCACGATGTCGTCGAAACGCATCCAGGGATAGGCGAACAGGAAGTTATCCACGATCGAGCGATGCATGAAGTTGTCGTCCTGGGGCTGGAGAACCACCTGCTGTCTGAGGCAGTCGAGCGAGAGATCCCGCGAGCTGAAATGGCCGTAATGAATTGAGCCGTGGTCGAGCGGGTAGAGGCCGGCGATGAGCTTGCTGAGGGTGCTCTTGCCGCAGCCGGATTCACCGATCAGTGCGGTGGTGATGCCACCGGGAATGCGCAGATCGAGATCCTTGATCAGGGCCACCCGCCCGGGATGGTGAAAGCTCACGCCGGCGCAGGTGATGTCGGCATCGGGCGCGATCACCGCCTGCTGGCGGCCGGGCGTCGTGCTGTGCTCCAACGGATGATGCAGCACGTCGTTGAGGCGGTTGAGCACCACCCGGGATGTCACCAGTTCCTGGGTGAGTCCCGTGACGGCGGCCAGGAAGGCCAGCACATTGGCTCCCATGCCGTTGAACGCCAGCAGCTGGCCGATGCTCAGCTGGTGGTTGATCACAAAGGAACTGCCGTACCAGAGCAGGGCGATGCTGGTGATGTTGCCGATCAGCCCGGTGGTGGTTGACAGGCGCAGATCCAGCAGCCCCAGGTTCCAGGCCATGTGCGAAAGGCGGCCGAAATCGCGCTGGTATTCCTGCCATGCCGGTCCGGTGGCCTGGGTGGTTTTCAGCAGTGGCGCAGCGCGGAACAGCTCCACCAGAAAGCCCTGGTTGTCAGCCGATTGCACCACCATCCCCTGGGTCTGGCGAGTGAGGGCCGGCAACATCGCCAGTTGCATCACGATCACCAGCAGAAAGCCGCTAAGGGCCGCAATCGTCAGCGGCAGGCAGTAGGTGAGCATCAGGCTCAGGGACACCAGCGCGATGCAGCACTGGCCCGGCAGGCCGAGCACCAGATTGCCGATCAGTTTGTTCACCTGCTGGATGTCCTCGATGCGGCTCACGACTTCGCCACTGCGGCGGTTTTCGAAGTAGCCGAGCGGCAGCTGCAATAGATGCTTGCCGTAGTGCAGCAGCATCTGCAGCTGCAATTTGTGGCCGAAGTGGCTGACGAGCGTGCCCTGAAGAAGATCGATGAGTGCACGAAAAAAAAACAGCACCACGATCGCGATGGCCAGGCTCGTCAGCATCTGGTCGTCGCCGCGCACCAGCACGTCGTCTGTGAGCACCTGCATCACCAGCGGCATCGACAGGGCGATCACACCGATCACAAGGTTGAGCAGCAGCACCTGGAGCAGCAGCGGGCGGAAGGGCAGCACGTAACGCCCGATCACGGACAGACCGCTGAGGCTGCTGCGCTCCTCGCCACTGATCCGCGGCGGGAAGCGCACCGGATCGGGCTCCAGCAGCAGCACGATGCCGTCCTCCCATCCCTGCAGAAACTCCTGGCGGCTGAGGCGCCGCAGCCCGATGGCCGGATCGGCCACCAGCAGTTCCGAGCCGCGTCGGCCATGCAGCACCACCCAGTGGTTGCCGCGCCAGTGGCAGATCAGGGGCAGGGGCAGGCCATCGAGCTGCTCGAACAGCGACGCATCGGCCTTGGCGGCCCTGGCATGGAAGCCGAGCTGTTCGCCTCCACGGCGCAGGCCCAGCAATGTGGTGCCCTGGGCGGTGGTTCCCACCCGCTGGCGCACTAGGGCGATCGGCAGGGCATGACCGTGGCTGCGGCAGACCGTGGCCAGGCAGGCGGCGCCACAATCCTCCTCGCTGAATTGCTGAATGCAGGGGGGCTGCTGCCAGGGGAGGCCGAAGGGCAGCAGCCGCTCGATCAGACGGGTTAAAGGAAGTCGAGCCAGGTTGAGACGTGCCAAGTTGAGACGTGCCAAATAGGCATTGAGCATGGGAATGATGGTCAGGCGCCTGGCCGTTCTGAAGGCGGCTCACTGCGCTCAAAGACTGTTGATATCAAGCAATTCCTTTGTGAAAAGACCATGGAGGACGATGCCCTCCATGGTCCCGGTCTCTCAAGATGTTTCCATCTCCATCACAATTTGAGTCAAGGACTCAAGGCGAGGCGATGGCACTGATCTTGAGGGCCCATGGAGCAGCCGATCGCGTGATCAGCTGACAGGTGCCGAGTTGGCGTTGTTGTTGCCAATGATGAAGGTAATGTAGATACCGCCGTCATTGGACTTGAGCTCGGGGAAATTCAGGCTCAGCAGCGGCCCACTATTCTGCCGGTGCCTACGGTGGCCGCCGACGATCAGCTCAGCCTGTTCGTCGCAGATCAGAACGAGATTGGTCATGAATCGAATCTCCAGAAATTGGATGATCGGGCATTTGCCCAACGACGGTTTAGGCGCTGCTGCCAGGGCCAATGAGTGTTGCGGCGGAGCTGCAGCGCCCCTGCAGGAGCCTCTGGCACCGTCGTCTCAGGATGCTGTTTCAGGTTCTCTGACGACAGAGCTCCGGATGACTGTCACGGCGGATGCCCAGGTGGCCGTCCCCGCCAGACATCAACGGCTTGCCAAGAGAAGGTTTGCTCTCGATCAGGAATCGCGTGGCATCTCGCAGTGCTTCTTCCAGCAGAAAGGCGCAGAGATTGGAGAGCGATCGCCCCTCTTCCTCTGAGCGCGTCAGCAACGCATCGTGAACCTGGTAGCTGAGCGTGATTGAGATGCGGCGGGGCTGGCGCTGCATCACGCGCATGCGTTCGTTCATGGATGGAAATAAGAAACGGCGAAGCGTTCGGGCTTGGCTCTACAACACCCTGCACCCTGTGGGCGCCGGAGTGACGTGCGATGGGTGCCGAACGAATGCAGCTTATGCAGATTTCGGCTTTCTCTACAGTCAGCCGCGTATTCACGGTGAAGATTCTCAGGCTGCGTCTTTGTGCCTGATTCTGCAGCAGTTTGCGCATCCTTTGCACGCATAATCTGTTGTTTTGGCGTGCCCTGAGGAATTGGATTCAAGCTGCATTTACGCTGCTGAATGCAGCGCCTGAATGCCGTGGGTGGGCAGGGCTGTTCAGTGCCTCAAGGCAGCTGCAGCAGCAGCAGATCGCTGTCCTTGGTGGCCTGCACTGACGGCAGCCTCGCCGCAGCGAAGCCGATGCCGTCACCGTGCTGCAGCGCCAGTGCTTCAGGGCCTCCCGTCCCAGTCGTCTGCAGCATCACGGCGCCACTGATCAGCTGCAGCCAGCCACGGCAGCCCTGCCGCAGTGGGAGCGCCAGAACCTCACCTCGCCCCGGCTGCGCCCGCCAGATGGTCACGTCCTGGGCCACGGTCAACGCTTCCTGAGGCGATTCCGACAGGCACCCGCCTGTGCCGATGCCCCCGGCTTCGGGAGCGATCAGCGTGGTCCAGGTGTTGGCGGGCTCGATGCGCTTCTGGCTGTAGGAGGGCGCCAGGCCGCTGCGGCGCGGTTCGATCCAGATCTGCAGCAGGCGGCAGGGCTTGGCGGCTGCGTTCATCTCGCTGTGGGTGATGCCGGTTCCCGCGGTCATCCGCTGCACTTCGCCGGCTTCGAGGCAGGCCCCGTTCCCCAGCGAGTCGCGGTGTTCGAGCCTCCCCTCCACCATCACCGTCACGATCTCCATGTCGCGGTGCGGGTGCAGGCCGAAGCCGGAGGCTGGCTGAATGATGTCGTCGTTGATCACCCGCAGGGGGCCGAAGCGCTCCCAGTGCGGATCGTGATGGTGACCGAAGCTGAAGCTGTGGCGGCTGTGCAGCCAGCCCAGCTCGGTGAGGAAGCGATCACCCGAGGGTCTCAGCCGCAGAGCGCCTACAGGATTGCCGAAAACGAGAGGCGATTGCTCCGGGCTGATACGGCCGGAGATGCCGGGATCCGGGTTGTTCAGGCTGGTCATCGGCACCGCCCTCCCGCGTCGACCTCAACATAGGGAGCCGCCACCGCCATCCATGGACGCCCTTGCCCTGATCGATCGCTACGGCTTGCAGGCCCATCCGGAAGGGGGCTGGTACCGGGAGATGCATCGCAGCAGCGGCACGGTGATCCGCGCCGATCAGCAGCAGCGCTCCGCCTGCACCACGATTCTGTTTCTGTTGCAGCGCGGCGAGATCAGCCGCTGGCATCGGGTCAGCCAGGCGGATGAAAGCTGGCACTTCCATGCCGGTGAGCCGCTGGAGCTGCTGGTGCTGCCTCCGCTCGGGGGGCCTGTCCGGCGGCTGCTGCTGGGGGTTCCCCACGCCGATTCCACGCTGGAGCCGCTGGCGGTGGTGCCTGCCGACTGCTGGCAGGCGGCCCGCAGCCTGGGGAGCTTCAGTCTGGTGAGTTGCAGCGTGGCCCCAGGCTTCACGTTCGCCGATTTCACCCTGATGCGGGATCTGCCCCGCAGCAGCATGCCCTCCGGTGTGATCGCCGAACTGTTGTAGCTCTCGTCTGTCGTCTGTCGTCTGTCGTCAGGCGCTGTGGCGCCAGGTGCTCTCCGCGGCGGATGGCGGCGGCCCATCGGGTGCGACCGGGTCGACGGGGAATGGCAGCGCCGCGATCTCCCGTTCGCTGAGCCTGCGGCTCCAGGCTCCCCGCACCGGTTCGTTCCAGCGGAATCCCGCATCCTTGGCGCGTTGGCGTTCGTCGTAGGAGAGGCGGGCCCGCACCAGCCGTCTGGGCTCGAGGGCGGCCTGAAGCAGCTGCTGGAGGTCGTCGCAGCGCTGCAGCACCTGCACCAGATAGATGCAGTCGGTGAGAGCCCGGTGGGCTTCCCAGACCGGCACCCCATAGGCGAGGGCCAGATCGCGCACGGAGGGATTGGGGCGCAGCTGCCGCTCTGCCGGCCAGCGGATGTCCTCCATCGAGCAGATCCAGGGTTTCTCGAGGGCAGGGAGCTCCCCCTGGCCGAACCACTGCCGGTCAAAGCCGGCGTTGTGGGCCAGCAGCGCATCGGCGCTGGCCACCATCGCTTCGAAGCAGGAGAGCCCCTGGGTCCATGGCTGAGCCAGACGGCTCACCGTGGCGGGGATGTGGTTGATGGCCTGGGCTGGATTGTGATCACAGGGCAGCAGGAACGACACCTGCATCAGCGTCGCGCGGCTGGCCACGTCAAACAGCACGGCCCCCACTTCGATGCACTGCCCCTGATCGGGGGAGAGGGCGGTGGTCTCGGTGTCGAGAATCAGCAGCTGTGCAGGGCCTCCCGCAGGGCCTGAATGGGTGTCCTGGGAGCCAGCCGTTCCGCTGCGCCCGGAGCCCGCCCCTGGCTTGCGGGGCAGGGGGGGCAGGGCGGCCACCCCCCGGGTGCCTCTGGCCTCCCCTGCCTCCCGATCGGGCTCGGTGGCGGCCGTGGGGGACTCGTGCAGGGGGGCGGCAGGCGTGGAGAGCGGCTCCGAGGGCTCGAGCAGGCTGCTCTGCGTCCAGATCGACTCCTCCACGTTCCGCTGCTGCGCTTGCTCTATCGTCCCGCCCCCGGCAAGGGTGTGGGGCCGATCCCTAGGTTTGAGTGCCTTCCGATCCCGCCCATGGCCACGGCCCTCGCTCCCGGCGATCGCGCCCCCCTGATCGCCCTCGCTGACGCCGATGGGGTGGAACGCCGCAGCGACCAGCTGGCAGGCCGCCCTCTGGTGCTCTTCTTCTATCCGAAGGATGAAACCCCGGGGTGCACCGCAGAGGCCTGCGCCTTTCGGGACAGCCATGCCGAGTTGATGGACCTTGGCGTGGAGCTGTGGGGTGTCAGCGGCGATAGCGCTGCCAGCCATCGCCGTTTCGCCGAGCGCCATCGCCTCCCCTATCCCCTGCTGGTGGATGACGGCAACCGCCTCCGTCAGGCCTTCGGCGTGCCCTCGGTGCTGGGGCTGATTCAGGGGCGCGTCACCTATGTGATCGACGGCCAGGGGGTGATCCGCCATGTCTACAACAACCTGCTGGATGGTCCGGCCCATCGCCGTGAGGCGATCGAAGCGCTGCGCCGTCTGCAGCTGACTGGCGACCGCCCCCATGGCTGAGCGCCCTGCCCCCCGCTGGCGCCAGAGCGGATCGCTGTGGTGCCTGAACCCTGTCGATGGGCCACCGCGGGGGCTGCTCGAATTCATCGGAGGCAGTTATCTGGCTGCCACCCCGCAGATCAGCTACGGGAGGCTGCTGGAGACCCTGGCGCGTCGCGGTTGGCAGGTGCATGCCTGGAGCTACGTGCCCGGGTTTGATCACCAGCTGCAGGCCAATCAGGCCTGGCGCGACTTCCGCCAGCACCGACCTGAGCGACCCCCTTCGGCAGCACGCAGCACCCATGGCGCCGGCGCGGTTGACCAGCCGGTGCTCCGGCTCGGTCACAGTCTCGGCTGCAAGCTGCATCTGCTGGCTCCCGACGGTGGCAGGGGCTGTGACGGCCTGGTGGCGTTGGCGTTCAACAATTTCAGCGCTGAACGCTCGGTGCCGCTGTTGGCGGAGGCTGGGGAGCGCTTCGGCTTCCGCAGCGAATTCAGCCCATCGCCGGCTGAGACCTTGCGGTTGGCGGCCAGCCACTACCGGCAGCCCCGTTCCCTGCTGGTGCGCTTCCTGCGTGATTCCCTCGATCAGAGCAGCCGTCTGCTGGCAAGCCTGAAGCAACGGCCTGGCGATGCGAGCAGCCTGCTGGAGCTTCCTGGCGATCACCTCACTCCAGCCAGTGCGGGCCTGCGGCGCAGGGTGCTCGGTGACTGGGCCGACGATCCTTCCCGTCAGCGTCAGATCGCGTTGCTGTGTGAACGCATCGAGCATTGGTGGAGCGCGTCCGCAGCGCAGCCCCAGAGCTGAAGCCGCGCCGCTCCGCTGAGAGCTCAGCATCTCGACGGAATGGAAAATTTTTCTGTCAAACAGGGGCGTCATCGCCATGGCCAGACATCGTCTGGCTGTGTTTCGGCGTTCCAGCCGCATGATCGACGCATTCACCTCCGCTTGGCAGCGTTCGTTTGACTACGAGGGGCGCTCCTCGCGGCCGGATTACTGGTGGTTCGTTCTTGCGAACAACATCCTGTTTCTGGTGCTGTTCGTGCTCGGTCTGAGTCTGCCAGTACTGGCCAGGCTGGCCTTCCTCTACGGGGTTGCCTCGATCGTTCCCTCCTTGCCGCTGACCATCCGCCGTCTGCGGGATGCCGGTCGTCACTGGGCCTGGCTGTTCATTTCCCTGCTCCCCTTCATCGGGGGGATCTGGCTGCTGGTGTTGCTGGTACAGCCGTCGGTGGGTTCTGGCTCGCTGCCCATGTGAGCCGTTGCAGCAGGATCAACAGGGGATCGCGCACGTTCAAGAGCTGTCGGATCAGCTGCTGAATCGGCCGGGCCGTGGTGCTGTCGCTCTGCTGGGGAGGCAGTTTCAGAACGGCCAGCTTCCCCTGAGATCACCGCGCTGGGGTATGGACCACCCGCGAGGGATCAAAGCTGTAGAACTCCAGCGTCACCACAGGCACGCCTGCCCGTTGAACCGGCACCCGGCCCAGCGGCTTGAGACCAGGCACACGCCAGGATCTGGTGGCGCCCTCCCTGGCGAGGTCGGCGATCGGCTGGTAGTCGCCGATCACGGCGAAGAGCACCCCCCGGGTCGCTCGGGCTTCAGCGCTGTTGCGCCAGACCTCGAAGCCGCGGCAATCATCGGAGTAGCAGCTGTAGGAGGCCTGGCTGCGTCCCTCAAGCGCCAGGGCCAGGAAGCCCGGCAATTCGTAGCGGTTCGAGCCGATCACCTGGGCCTTAGTCAGGGCTTGCCACACCGCGGGATGCTCCTGCAGGGCCTGGCGCAACCGCCGGGGCGGCAGCAGCTGTCCGGAGGTATCCCCCGGCGGGGGGATCAGGCCTTTGGCGATGCCCCAGCGCACATGGGCCGCCGCCGTGAGGCTGAGGAGAGGCACGGCGATCAACGTGAGCCAGCCCAGAGCCCGCAGCCACGGTCGTTTCCACGGACCCGGCTGGGCGATCCAGGCGGATGCCACCGGCACCAGCAACCACCAGGCCGGCACCAGCCAGCTCGCCAGCACCTGCATCCGTCCGGCCAGCAGCAGAAACACCACCAGCTGCGGCAGGGCCAGGGTCCTCAGGAGCGTGGAGGGCTGAAGCGAAGGATTTTTTCTGGGCCACAGGGCCGTCAGCAGCAACAGCCCCAGCACCGGCCAGAGCAGGGCCAGCTGGCTGAGCAGGAACATCAGCGGCCCGTCCCAGTGATACGGAGCGCTCGTGGCGGTGCGTCCGGTGTGGAAGCGGAACGACAGCCAGCCTTGCTGATGATTCCAAAGCCACAGGGGCCAACTGATCGCCAGCCAGCCGGCCATCACCAGGACGGTGTCCTGCCAGGCCCAGCGCCGCTGGCGCAGGCTGTCGACCAGCCGCAGGACCACCAGGGTGAGCAGCAGCAGCAGGCTCTGGTACTTGCAGAGCGTGAGCAGCCCCAGGATTGCGCCGAACTGGAGCGACTGCAGGGGCGTGCGGCGATCGTGGAGCGGATGGTGGGCCAGCCACCAGAGCAGCAGGCTGATGGCCAGAACCAGCGGGCTGT
This sequence comes from Synechococcus sp. ELA057, assembly GCA_037144195.1. Taxonomy (GTDB): domain Bacteria; phylum Cyanobacteriota; class Cyanobacteriia; order PCC-6307; family Cyanobiaceae; genus Cyanobium. The sequence goes on along the minus strand of JBAWXG010000038.1, from coordinate 14,678 downwards.
CGGGCAGCAGCAGCAGGCCGCCGCAGGCGAACAGCAGCGGTGACAGGCCCGTGATGGCACAGGCGAACAGGGCGGCGCGACGGCCGTACCAGATCCGCGTGGCCTCGCAGAGCAGCCATTGGGCCGCCGTGTAGCTCAGCAGGCAGGGCAGCCGCAGCGCCAGCACGGGATCGGCGTGGAACAACGGAGCGATCGCCTGACCGGCGGCGGCCCAGAGACCCACCGCCAGGGGGTGGTCGAAGTAGCTGAGCTCGAGATGGCGCCCGTAGAAGAGGTAGTAGCTCTCGTCGTATCCGGGCGGCTGGATCAGGGCGAGGATCACCCGGAGGAGCAGGCCCAGAACCAGGGCACACGTCAGGGCCTGCCGGTAGGTCGGTCGTGGCAGGTTCGGGAAGCTCAGGACAGGACCCTGTTCAGCAGGTGTGCAGCATCACATGCCCGCCCCTGGATCACGCCTTCAGACCCTGAGGGCGTCCAGCACCGAACGATCCTCGAGGGTCGAGGTGTCCCCGCTCACCTCCTGGCCGGCGGCCAGGGCCCGCAGGATGCGGCGCATGATCTTGCCGCTGCGGGTCTTGGGCAGGGCATCGGTGAAGCGGATGGCATCGGGCCGTGCGATCGGTCCGATCTCCTTGCCGACATGGCTGCGGAGCTCGCTGATCAGGGCGTCGTCGCCGCTGCGGCCGGCCTCCAGCGTCACAAAGGCGGCGATGCTTTCTCCCTTGAGCTCATCGGGCACCCCCACCACGGCTGCTTCTGCCACGGCCGGATGGCTGACCAGGGCGCTTTCGATCTCCATGGTGCCCAGCCGGTGGCCGCTGACGTTGATCACGTCGTCGACGCGACCCATCACCCAGAAATAGCCATCGGCGTCGCGGCGGGCGCCATCACCGGCGAAGTACAGCCAGCTGCCATCGGCGGGCCGGATCTCTTCCCAGTAGCTCTTGCGGAAGCGCTCGGGATCGCCGTGCACCGTGCGCATCATCCCCGGCCAGGGTCTTCGGATCGCCAGGTAGCCGCCCTGATCAGGGGCCTGCGACACGCCGTCGTGATCCACAATGTCGGCGGCGATGCCCGGCAGCGGCAGGGTGGCGGAGCCCGGCTTGGTGGGGGTGGCGCCCGGCAGCGGGCTGATCATCACGCCACCGGTCTCGGTCTGCCACCAGGTGTCGACCACCGGGCAGCGGTTGCCACCGATCACCTCTCGGTACCACATCCACGCCTCGGGATTGATCGGTTCGCCCACGGTGCCCAGGATGCGCAGGGAGCTCATGTCGTACTGGTCGGGCACCTCGCGGCCGCTCTTCATGAAGGCGCGGATGGCGGTCGGCGCGGTGTAGAAGATGGTGCAACGGTGCTTCTGGATCACCTCCCAGAAGGCTCCCGGTTTGCTGGGGCGTGGGGCACCCTCGTACATCACCGTGGTGGCGCCATTGGAGAGCGGGCCATAGACGATGTAACTGTGGCCCGTGATCCAGCCCACATCGGCGGTGCACCAGTGGATGTCGTCTTCACGGATGTCAAAGATCCACTGGAAGGTGAGGTGGGCCCAGAGGTTGTAGCCGGCGGTGGTGTGCACCACACCCTTGGGTTTGCCGGTGGAGCCGGAGGTGTAGAGCACGAACAGGCGATCCTCGCTGGCCATCGGCTCGGCCGGGCACGTTGCGCTCTGGCCGTCGACCAGCTCATGCCACCAGACATCGCGGTCAGCGGTCATGGCACAGTCGCCGCCGGCTCCGGCGAGCCGCCGCACCACCAGGACCTGCTGCACCGTGGGGGCGCCGCCGTTGCAGCTGAGCGCCTCGTCCACCGCGGGCTTGAGCGCCACGGGCTTGTCCTTGCGGAACCCACCGTCGGCGGTGATCACCAGCCTGGCCTCGCCGTCGATCAGCCTGTCGCGCAGGGCGTCAGCCGAGAAGCCACCGAACACCACCGAGTGGGGGGCCCCGATGCGGGCGCAGGCCAGCATCGCGATGGCCGCCTCCGGCACCATCGGCATGTAGAGCGCCACCAGATCGCCCTTGCCGATGCCCAGCGCCCTGAGGGCATTGGCGGCCTTGCAGACCTCGCCGTGCAGCTGGCGATAGCTGAAGCGGCGTGTGTCGCCGGGCTCCCCTTCCCAGATCAGCGCCGTCTTGTCGGCGCGGGGCCCCTCCAGATGGCGATCAAGGCAGTTGTACGAGAGGTTGGTGGTGCCGCCTTCGAACCAGCGGGCGAAGGGCGGGTTGCTCCAGTCGAGCACCGTGTCAAATGGATCGAACCAGTGCAGTTCGCTGCAGGCCAGATCCCCCCAGAAGCCATCGGGATCCGCCTCGGCCCTGGAGCTGAGCTCCCTGTAGGCCGCCAGGCTGCCGATGCGTGCCCGTTCTGCCAGTTCGGTCGGGGGAGCGAAGCAGCGCTGTTCCTGCAGCACCGATTCGATCGTGGTGGCGGCATTGGGCGCGGAGGCCTGGGGCTCGGGCATGCGGCGTCGGGCGGGAGGCAGGGCACAGCATTGCGCAGGATCTCTCCGGTGCCAAGAACGGCTGCGTCACTCTGCGCAGGCCCCGCGCCAGATCAGCAGCTCTGATTGCCGACCGCCCCGCCTGCGCTTGGCAACCGGCTTCAGCGGGACTAGCACGAGAGAAGTGGGAGGCATCGAGCATGGACGAGCAGCCGATCACTCCCCACACCGGTCCGGTCATCGATGCCCAGGGCAATCTCACCTACGTGGGTGATGACGGACGCCGCTACGTGATCGGTCTGCCGCCTGAAATCGATGAGGCCAGTCTCGAGCGGGTGATGACCACCCTGCGCCGCGGCAGCGCTCTGTTCCAGGAGATCGAGGGTCTCTGCCACCGCTGGATCGCCGAGGTCTGTGGCCCGGAACTCGACAGCCGTGCAGCTCTGGTGCTGCTGCTCACCACCATGGAGACCGCCCTGGAGGAGCGCTACCCCGAGGCCGGGTGCGGTTGAGGGTGCAGGCTGGGGGGATGGGAGAACCTGCCGCCTGCCTGTTCGACCTTGACGGTCTGCTGCTGGATACCGAGCCCATTCACAGCCGCGCCTGGCGCGAGGCCGCTCTCCATTTCGCCCTGGAGCTCGATGATGAGCGGCTGATGGGCCTGCGCGGCAGGCGGCGACTGGAGAATGCCCGCCAGGTGTGCGCCTGGATCGCCGCCGCCGGTGTTTCGGTACCCACGGAGGCCGAGCTGCTGGCCGTTCAACAGCCGATCGCTCGCCGGTTGCTGCCCCAGGCCCCTGCCATGGCGGGAGCTCCGGAGCTGCTCCAGGGCTGCCGCGAGCGGGGTGTGCCGATGGCGCTGGTCACCAGCAGCGGTCGTGAGTCCCTGCGTCTGAAAACCGCCGCCCATCCCTGGCTGCAGGCGATCGCGGTGCGCGTCGATGGCGACGACCCTGAACTCATGGCCGGCAAGCCCGCGCCCGATCCCTTCCTGCTGGCGGCCAGGCGCCTGGATGTGGAGGCCAAGGCCTGCTGGGCTTTCGAAGATTCGCCGGCAGGGGCGATCGCCGCCGCCGCCGCCGGGTGTCGGGTGCACGTGCTGCTTCCCGATGGCGTGAACGCAGCCGCATGGTCGCAGCGGTGCCCGGGAGACTGGGTGTTTCTGGAGCGCCTCTCCGATCTGCGGTTCCTGCCGGGGTGTTGAAGGCAGCGTTGCCGGTCAGTAGAGCCGTCCGAGCACGAAGTCGGGCAGGGCTCTGAGGGCTGAGCGGGGCTCGGAGGAGGGCAGCCAGTCGATGGCCTCATGGGCCTGGCGGGCAAACTCCTCAGCCAGCGCCCGGGAGCGGGGGATCGCCTCACAGCACCGCACCAATTCAAGAGCCTGTTCCAGATCGCCGTCCTGACTGAATTCCCGCTCGATCAGCACAGCCAGGGAGGGGCGCTCCTCCAGCGCATAGAGCGCCGGTGCGGTGAGATAGCCGGAGGCCAGGTCGCTGGCGGCGGGTTTGCCGAGCTGCTGCTCGCTGCCGGTGAAATCGAGGATGTCGTCCACCACCTGGAAGGCCAGGCCCAGCTGGCGGCCGAACTGCTGCAAGGCATCGAGACGAGCCTCGGGCAGACCGGAAAGAACGCCTGCGGCCCTCGCGCTGTTGGCGATCAGTGAGGCCGTCTTGCAGTAGCTCTTCTCCAGATAGGTGGCGAAGCTCTGGCCCGTGTCGTAGCGGAAGAGGCCCTGCTTCACCTCTCCATCGGCCAGGTCCATGATCACGCGGCTGAGCAGCTTGACGACCTCGAGATCGTCGAGGTTGGCCAGATGCCAGCTGGCCTGGGCAAACAGGAAATCCCCCGCCAGCACCGCCACCCGGTGATTGAAGCGGCTGTGCACCGTGGCCACGCCGCGCCGGGTGTCGGCGCCGTCGACCACGTCGTCGTGGACGAGGGAGGCGGTGTGAATCATCTCGGTGATCTCCGCCAGCCGCCGGTGGCGGGGGCTGAGGTCACCGTCGCTGGCGATCGCCCGGGAGAGCAGCAGCACGATGCCGGGGCGGATGCGCTTGCCGCCTGCGGCAAACAGGTGTTCAGCCGCCGCCTGCAGAATCGGATGTCCCGCGCCGATGAGGGTGCGCAGATCGGCAAGCAGGGCGTCGAGATCGGCCTCGACGGGTTGGAGCAGCTCTGCAACCGTCGACACTGAACCTCCGCCGTGGCTTGGATCCTAGAAGGGCCGCGGTGGCGACTGCAGTCGCAGGGAGCAGGGACCGGGTTGCGGCGGCTCCTGGGGACGCCAGGGAACCCTCTGGCTGCTCACCGCCATGTCCACCAGCCGCATCGCGTCGCGGTCGAAGTGGGCCGCCTCCCCAGTGGTCAGGAAGCGGTGCTCCACCCGCCCGGATGGGGCGCTGAGGCCGTGCTGCTCCAGCAGTCTGCCGAGATGGCGGGCAACGGCCGGGGCCGGATCGATCACGGTCACCTGGGGACCCACCAGCCGACGGATGGTTTCGATTACGAAGGGGTAGTGGGTGCAGCCCAGCACGATCGTGTCGACTCCCGCCGCCAGCATCGGTTCGAGGAAGGGCTGCAGCACCGCATCGGCTCGCGGGCCATCGGCCTCGCCGGCCTCCACCAGATCGGCCAGGCCGAGGCAGACCTGCTCCACCACGCGCACCTGGGTGGCATGCCGGCCCACTGTGGCGCGGTACAGCTGACCCTGGAACGTGGCGGGTGTGGCCATCACGCCCACCACCCCGCTGCGGGTGAGGGCCACCGCCGGCTTCACCGCCGGCTCCAGCCCCAGGATCAAATGGTTGGGAAAACGCTGCCGCAGATGCTCCAGGGCCACGGCCGATGCCGTGTTGCAGGCGACGACGATCACCTTGCAGCCCGCCTCCACCAGACAGCCGCAGATGGCCTCGCTGTAGAAGCGGATCTCCTCGGCGCCGCGGTTGCCGTAGGGCACATGGGCCCGATCGGCGAAGTAGAGGGTTGATTCCTGCGGCAGCTGCCGCACGATCTGCCGCCAGACGCTCAGACCGCCGAGCCCGGAATCGAAGATGCCGATCGCGGCGGCTGCCGCCGGAACGCTCATCGGTTCAGGTACTCCAGGATCCCCGCGCTGACCGCCTCGGCCAGGCGGCGGCGAAAGTTCGGATCGGCGAGGCGTGGGGCATCGATCTGGCCGGTCACAAAACCCATCTCCGCCAGTGTGGAAGGCATGGTGGTGCGCCGGATCACATAGAACCGGCCCGGCCTGGCACCCCGATCCGGCGTACCGGGAGACACCGCCAGCAGCCTGCCCTGGATCGTGGCGGCCAGGTCGCGGGAGCTGCTGCTCTCGAAATAGAAGGTCTCGATCCCGTTCACATCGGGCCGGTCCATGCTGAGGGCATTGGCATGCAGGCTGACGAACAGATCCGCGCCGACGCTGTTGGCCAGCGCCACCCGGGGTGGCAGGTCCACATCCACCTCGGAGGTGCGTGTGAGGTAGACCGTCACGCCACGGGCCTGCAGCAGCTGGGCCACCTGCAGTGACACATCCAGCACCACATCCGTCTCCCGCAGGCCATTGATGCCCACAGCGCCGGGATCCGGACCGCCGTGCCCCGGGTCGATCACCACCTTGAAACGTCCCCGCGGCACCGTGGGCAGGGAGGTGGGATTGAGCGGATAGGGGGAGGTGGTGCGGCCGCTGTTGCCGAAGTCCGGCCCTGGCGTTCGGTTCATCCAGGTGCTGGAGGTGCTGAGGCTGGGAGCGTCCAGATCGCCTTCGCCGACACTGGTCAGCCCGGCGGAGGCGACGCCGGGCAGTTCCATGCGCCAGCGGTCACGGGCCGTGCCCACGAGGCGCAGCAGGGAAGGCTCGAGACGGGTGCCCTGTTGGAACTCCAGCACCAGGCGCGTGGTGTCACCGTCGGGCCTGCCGATGCGCACCTCCCGCAGCACGCCGCCCGCCGTCACGCTGCGGGTGCGGCTGGGAGCACCGGGCAGATCCACCCAGATGCGTGGCCCTTTGCCCGGCGGCCCCTCCTCGAAATAGGCCCGCAGCTGAATGCCGGGGGTGGTGCGCAGTTCCAGGTTGCCGTCGCTGCTGACGCGCCAGGCCGCCAGGGAACTGCCCGCCCAGGCTGGCAGGACTCCCTGCAGCGCCAGCAGCATCCCCACCAGCGGGGCTGCTATCGCCCTGGGCCAGGCTGCCGGGTGAGGTTGGCGGCGCGGCTGCATCAGCGGCTCAGAACAGCGCCGGGCGGCGGTGCTGCAGGCTCGGCATCTGGGCGCTGATCCGCTGGCGATGGCCGGTGTCCACCGGGGCCATCGCCAGGCCGGGGGCCTGGCCCGCATCGGAGAGCACCGTGCCCCAGGGATCGATCACCAGGGCATGGCCATGGGTTTGACGCCTGCCGTAGTGCAGACCGGTCTGGGCGGGGGCCAGCACATAGGCGGTGTTCTCGATCGCCCGCGACTGCAGCAGCACCTGCCAGTGATCCTTGCCGGTGTAGGCGGTGAAGGCGGCAGGCACCATCAGCAGCTCGGCACCGGCGCCAGCCAAGTACCGGTAGAGCTCGGGGAAGCGCACGTCGTAACAGATCGACAGACCGATGCGGCAGAGCCCAGGCACATCGACCACGGGAGGCAGCTCGTTGCCCGGCTTGACCGTGGCCGATTCCCGATAGGGGATGCCGTCCGGAATGTCGACGTCAAACAGATGGATCTTGTCGTAGCGGGCGAGCAGCTGGCCCTCCACGCCCACGAGCTCAGCGCGGTTGAAGGTGAGGTTCTCCCCCGCCGGCACCGGGAAGCCGCCCCCCAGCAGGGTCACCTGGTAGCGGCGGGCCATGGTGACCAGAAAGCGGCTGCAGCGCTCAGCCAGCGCCGGTGCCTGGGCGATGCGTTGCTGGTCATCGCCCATGAAGGCGAAGTTTTCCGGAAGGCCCACCAGCTCGGCGCCGCGGCGCACCGCCAGCTCGATCAGCTCTTCAGCCGCAGCCAGGTTGGCATCGGGATCGGGGGTGCTGGTCAACTGCAGCGCCGCTGCCAGAAATCCGCTCACCGACTCCCCCGCAGGATCGGCGAACTGTAAGGGGAGGGGCCGACGCAGGCCAGGCCGCGGTGCATCTCAGCTGGCCCGCAGGACTCCAGGTTCGGCCTGGATCGGTACCAGGGTCAGGCTGTCAATGGCGCTGCAGCAGGCGAAGTCGGCGTCGTGATTGCCGATCCCCATCAGGCGCTGGCCATGGCTGGCTGCCCGCAGGCAGGTTTCGGTGTCATGGCGCCACTGCTGCCAGAGCGCCAGGGCGGCGAGCATCTCATCGTTGGCGCAGCTCACCCCGCGGTGGGGCGCCACGGCCAGCTCGATCGCAGCAGAGACCACCGCTCCGGCGGCGAGGCTGTCCTCGAGGGAGTAGTCCCCTTCCCAGCCGCTGCCGACAACCCAGACCAGCTGGCAGTCGCGTTCGATCAGCCGACGGGCCACTGCGGTGCGATTGGGCAGGCAGGCGGTGAGCAGCAATGGCACCTCCCGCACGGCTGCCAGGGAGCGGGTGCCGTTGGTGGTGCTCATGAAGATGCGCTTGCCGCCCACCAGCTCGGGTGTCACCGCCAGGGGGGAGTTGCCCAGGTCATAGCCCTCCACCCGCTTGCCGCCCCGTTCACCCGCCCGCAGGCGCTGGGAGGCTGGCCAGGCCGCTGCGGCCGCCTCCAGTTCGGCCAGATCTGCGAAGGCCTGAATCGCCTCGGCGCCGTTCTGCAGTGACCAGGCGATGGTGGTGGTGGCGCGCAGCACATCGATCACCACGGCGCCATCGGGTCCCCCTTCCCCGGGAGGCAGCACCGGCGGCACCGACTCGGAGGTGTGGAAATAGGCGATCTGCATCGCGTGCCTGCGTCTTGGCCCCCCACTGTCTCATCGTTCCTGGCCTGGGTGCCCGCGGTACGCCCCTGTTCCTGCCGCGCTGAGACTGGCCTTGCGTCAGAGTGAACCCATGGCTGGGGCCCGATCTTGAGCGCTGTACTGGCTGCGGGCCGCCGTGATCTGCGCGGTTTCCTGGGGGTGCTGGAGCAGCGCGGTCAGTTGCGCCGAATCAGCGCCCCGGTGGATCCCGATCTGGAGCTGGCGGCGATCGCCGATCGGGTCCTGGCTCGCGGAGGCCCCGCCCTGCTGTTCGAGAACGTGATCGGCAGCAGCATGCCGGTGGCGATCAACCTGCTCGGTACCCAGGAGCGGGTGCTCTGGAGCCTGGGCATGGAACGCCCCGAGCAGCTGGAGGCCTTGGGGGAGAAGCTGGCGTTGCTGCAACAGCCGCGGCCCCCCAAGGGGGCGCGGGAGGCCCTGCGGTTCGGCTCGCTGCTGGTGGATCTGCTCAAGGCCAGGCCGGATCTTGACCTCACACCTCCCTGCCATCAGCAGGTCTTCCGCGGCGAGGCGGTGAACCTCGATGCCCTGCCGCTGCTGCGTCCCTGGTCTGGTGATGCCGGCCGCGTGATCACCCTCGGGCTGGTGATCACCAAGGACCCTGAGACCGGTACCCCCAACGTGGGTGTGTACCGGCTGCAGCAGCAGAGCATCAACACGATGACCGTGCACTGGCTGAGTGTGCGCGGTGGCGCCCGCCACCTGCGCAAGGCGGCGGCGATGGGCAAAACGCTGGAGATCGCCATCGCGATCGGCGTGCATCCCTTGCTGGTGCTGGCGGCGGCCACGCCGATCCCGGTACAGCTGAGTGAGTGGTTGTTTGCCGGCCTCTACGGCGGCGAAGGAGTGCGGCTGGCGAAATGCAAAACGCTGAATCTCGAGGTGCCCAGCCACAGCGAGCTGGTGCTGGAGGGCACGATCACACCCGGCGAGGAGCTGGCCGATGGCCCTTTCGGCGATCACATGGGCTTCTACGGCGGTGCTGAGCCCTCGCCCCTGATCCGCTTCCACGCCGTCACCCAGCGGCGCGACCCGATTTACTTCACCACGTTCAGCGGCCGGCCCCCCAAGGAGGACGCGATGCTGGCGATCGCCCTCAATCGCATCTACACGCCGATCCTGCGCCAGCAGATCCCCGAGATCGTCGATTTCTTCCTGCCGATGGAGGGCCTCAGCTACAAGCTGGCGGTGATCGCCATCGAGAAGGCCTACCCGGGCCAGGCCAGGCGTGCGGCGATGGCCTTCTGGAGCGCTCTGCCCCAGTTCACCTACACCAAGTTCGTGGTGGTGGTCGACAGCAGCATCAACATCCGCGACCCGCGTCAGGTGATCTGGGCGATCAGCGCTCAGGTGGATCCGCAGCGGGATCTGTTCGTGCTGGAGGACACCCCGTTCGACACGCTCGATTTCGCCAGCGAAAGGCTGGGGCTTGGCGGTCGCCTGGCGATCGATGCCACGACCAAGATCGGTCCCGAGCGCAACCATCCCTGGGGCGAACCGCTGCGGCGCAGCGGGGAGCTTGAGGCCCGTCTCGATGCCCGTTGGAGCGAGCTCGGGCTCGACGACCTCGGCGATCGCCCCGCCGATCCTGCCCTGTTCGGCTACACGCTCGAGCACGTGCTGGAGCGGCTGGCGGCCCGGCGCCCCTGATGCTCAGCCGGGCTGGTGCCATCGCCCTGCGGGCCCTGGTGGAGCTGGCCCGTGATCCTGCTGAGACGCTGCCCCTGGCGGAGCTGGCCCGCCGCCAGGGGCTGCCCGCACCGATGCTGGAGCAGATCCTGCAGCGGTTGCGGCGCGCTGGCGTGGTGCGGGCGCGTCGCGGCCGCTCCGGCGGCTATCAGCTGGCGGAGGCCTCCGAGACCCTGAACCTGGACCGGGTGCTGCTGGCGGTGCGCCGGCCTCGAGCAGGCGGCGAGGCCGACGAGGACAGCCCTGATCCGGCAGAGAGTGGATCCCTCGGCGCCTCGGCTGGGCACCGGGTGGAGCGGCAGCTGCGGGCACGGTTGGAGCTGCTGCAGCGCCGGGAGCTGCAGCGCCTCACCCTGGCGGAACTGCTCTACGACCAGCAGAGCTGGGAGGCGAGCCTGGGGCCCGATGGGGGCGTGATGCTGCTGTGATGATTCCGCGCCAGGGTCCAGCGGAGACCCGTACCCCCGTTGCGGGCGCCGCTCCCTTCAGCCTGCGTAGGGTCCAGCCATGACCAGCTCCCCTCCTCCTGCCGACGCTGCCGGGCTGCTCGAATCCCTGCTCAATCCGCTGTTGGAGGATTTCGACGCCTCCTTTCAGCGCGGCCTTCACCTTTTGGAGCTCTGTCCCGATCGGGTGCTGAGCGAGGCTGCCCGCGAAACCCTGCGCGAACGGTTGCAGGTCTCCCTGGCGGAGCTTCAGGCCGCCCGCGCTCTGCGGGCTGCGGCCCCGGTGCCGATGGCTCTGGACATGGCAGCGATCGCCCCGTGGCATGCGCTGCTGGTGGAGGTCTGGTCGCTATCGGCGGCGCTGCGGGCAGCGGGGGTGCCTCTCCATAGGATCCCCCCACCGTGATCATCCGGCGTGTCCCGTTCTCCATCCCCTCAGAACCGCGCCGTTGAGCTAATCGGATCGGCCCAGCTGCTGCCAGGGGGCGCCTGCCTGCAGGGACGCGTGCGCGTTCCCGGCGATAAGTCAATTTCCCACCGGGCCCTGCTGTTCGGTGCCATCGCCGAAGGCGAGACCGTCATCGAGGGGCTGCTGCCGGCTGAGGATCCGCTCAGCACCGCCGCCTGTCTGCGGGCGATGGGGGTGGAGGTCTCCCAGATCGTGGCTGATCAGCCGGTGATCGTGCGCGGCGTGGGCCTGGATGGCTTCCGAGAGCCGGCTGATGTGCTCGATTGCGGCAACTCCGGCACCACCATGCGGCTGATGCTGGGCCTGCTGGCCGGTCGTGCCGGTCGGCATTTCGTGCTCAATGGGGATGCCTCGCTGCGGCGCCGGCCGATGCAGCGGGTTGCTGGACCACTGGCGCTGATGGGAGCCCGGATCCGCGGCCGCGACGGGGGCAACCTGGCGCCGCTGGCGATCGAGGGCACGGCCCTGCAGGGCGGCATGATCCGCACTCCTGTGGCTTCCGCCCAGGTGAAGAGTGCGATCCTTCTGGCGGCCCTGACGGCCGCTGGTCCGACCACGGTGATCGAACCGGCCCTCTCGCGTGATCACAGCGAACGGATGCTGCGGGCCTTCGGGGCCGACCTGCGCGTCGAATCGGCCGACGGCACCCAGGTGAGCCTGCACCCCGGCGCCAGCCTCCGAGGCCAGCGGGTGGTGGTGCCCGGCGACATCAGTTCCGCCGCCTTCTGGCTCGTGGCCGCCGCGATCACGCCCGGCAGCGATCTGACCATCGAGAACGTGGGCCTCAACCCCAGCCGCACCGGGATCCTGGAGGTGCTCGAGCAGATGGGCGCTGCCATGGAGATTCTTGATCGCCGCGAGGTGGCGGGAGAGCCCGTCGCCGATCTGCGGGTGCGCTACGGACCGCTGCGCCCCTTCGTGATCGGTGGAGAGCTGATCCCCCGGCTGGTGGATGAGATCCCGATCCTGGCCGTGGCCGCCTGCTGCGCCGAGGGGGTGAGCCGCGTCAGCGGCGCCGAGGAGCTGCGGGTCAAGGAGACCGATCGACTGGCGGTGATGGCGCGCCAGTTGGTGGCCATGGGAGCGCGACTGGAGGAGCATCCCGATGGCCTCACGATCCAGGGCATCACCCCCTTGAAGGGCGCGCGCGTCGACAGCGAGACCGATCACCGGGTGGCGATGAGCCTGGCGGTGGCGTCGCTGATCGCCGATGGCGACACCCTGTTGCACGATCCCGCTGCTGCCGCCGTTTCGTATCCGGGTTTCTGGGATGACCTCGAGCGCCTCAGGCACTGAACCGGGCGCATCTCTCTCCGGCCTTCTGCAGCCGCGTCGCAGCGGGGACGGCAGCTTCAGCCTCTTCTGCCAGCAGACCGGAGAGGCTTTTCACTGCGCCCAGGGTGCCCTGCAGGAGGCGCGACGGGTGTTTGTCGCCCCGTCCGCTCTGGAGCGCTTCCCACCTGGCCGCCTGCTGAGGGTGGTGGAGGTGGCCGTGGGGACGGGCACCAACACGGCGGCCCTGCTGGAGGCCGCTGCGGATCGGAAGCTGCAGCTGGACTGGTGGGGGCTGGAGCGCGATCCCGAGCCGCTGCGGCTGGCCCTTGCCGATCCGGACTTCCGGCTTCAGTGGCGGCCCGGCATCTGTGAGCAGCTGCAGCAGCTGCGCTCCGCTGGGCGCCTGTGCTGGGGCGATGCCCGGCTGCAGCTGCCGCGCCTGCTGGGCACTGCCGAGGGTGCGGCCCTGGTCGGCCGCTGTGATCTGGTGCTGCTCGATGCCTTCTCGCCGCGCCGCTGTCCTCAGCTCTGGAGCCAGGAATTTCTCGGAGCCTTGGCCCGGTTGCTGGCGCCCGAGGGCAGGCTGCTCACCTATTGCTCCGCTGCGGCGGTTCGCCAATCGCTGCAGCTGGCGGGGCTGCAGCTGGCGGCGATCGAGGGCAGCCCGGATGGCGCTGCCTGGAGTGCCGGTACGGTCGCCAGCCCTTCCGATCTGCTGATGGCGTCACCGCTGCGGCCGCTCAGCGTGATGGAGGCGGAACACATCGCCTGCCGCGCCGGGGAGCCCTACCGCGATCCCGATGGGTGCGGGTCTGTGGAGCAGCTGCTCGCCGAACGGGCTGAACGCCAGGGTCGCAGCAGCGCCGAACCCGCCAGCCACTGGCAGCGCCGCTGGGGCGCCAGCCGCCGCCATGCGCTGGGGCTGGAGGGGGCGGTGGCCTCCCGGTAGATTCCGGCCCAGCCGCCGCAGGTTGATGCTCGCCGTTGCCGTACTGGCCGCCGGGAAGGGCACCCGGATGAAGAGCGATCTGCCCAAGGTGTTGCAGCCCCTGGCGGGCGCCACCCTGGTGGAGCGGGTGCTGCGCAGTTGTGAGGGGCTGCAGCCCAGCCGCCGCTTGCTGATCGTGGGGCACCGATACGAGACGGTGGAGCAGTCGCTCTCTGCCCATCCGGGGCTGGAGTATGTGCGCCAGATCCCCCAGAACGGCACCGGCCATGCGGTGCAGCAGCTGCTGGGGCCCCTGGCCGGTTTTGACGGAGATCTGCTGGTGCTCAACGGCGATGTGCCGTTGCTGCGTCAGGAGACGATCGCCGCCCTGCTGGAGCGCCATCGCGCCAGCGGCGCTGCCGTGACCTTGCTCACGGCCCGATTGGCAGACCCCACCGGTTACGGCCGTGTCTTCGCCGATGGCGACGGTCAGGTGAGCGCCATCGTGGAGCACCGGGATTGCAGCGAGGCCCAGCGCTGCAACACCCTGATCAATGCCGGCATCTATTGCTTCCGCTGGCGTGACCTGGCGGAGGTGCTGCCCAGGCTGAGCAGCGACAACGATCAGGGGGAGCTCTATCTCACCGATACGGTCGCCATGCTCCACCCGGCCATGCATCTGGAGGTGAGCGACAGCGAGGAGATCAACGGCATCAACGACCGCATCCAGCTCTCCCAGTGCGAGGCGGTGATCCAGGACCGGTTGCGGCGCCACTGGATGCGCGAGGGGGTCAGCTTCATCGACCCGGCGAGCTGCACCCTCAGCGATGGCACCCGCTTCGGCCGCGATGTGGTGGTCGAACCCCAGTGCCATTTCCGCGGCGCGACCGAGATCGGTGAGGGCTGCCGGATCGGACCGGGCTGCCTGATCGAAAACAGCCGTCTGGCCGAAGGCGTGGAAGTGCTGCATTCGGTGCTGCGCGATGTGCAGGTGGAGCGCGGCTGCGCCATCGGCCCCTTCGCCCAGTTGCGGGCGGGCGCCCATCTCGAGCCCGAGGTGCGCATCGGCAATTTCGTGGAGGTGAAGAACAGCCACCTGGCCACCGGGGTGAAGGCCAATCACCTCAGCTATCTGGGCGATGCCGATCTGGGGGCGGCTGTGAATGTGGGGGCCGGCACGATCACCGCCAACTACGATGGCGTGCGCAAGCACCGCACCGTGATCGGCAGCGGCAGCAAGACCGGTGCCAACTGCACACTGGTGGCTCCGATCACCGTGGGCCAGAAGGTGACCATCGGCGCCGGCTCCACCCTCACCAAGGATGTGCCCGATGGCGCCCTGGCTCTCGGCCGTGCCCGCCAGCTGGTGAAGGAGAACTGGCTCGGTCCTCTCTGAAGCTCGCGTCTCAGTTGGGCTGCAGGGCGCTCTCCAGCAGGGGCAGGGCCTTCTCCAGGGCCACGCCGCGGCTGGCTTTGAGCAGCAGCGTGTCATCGGCGGCGAGCCAGGGGATCAGGGCCTCCAC
>JBAWXG010000037.1:0-25400 GCA_037144195.1 Synechococcus sp. ELA057 | reverse complement strand
TGGCGCGACGGCGACTGGCTGCGCCTGCTCTCCCTCCACCCCGACCACGACAGCGTCTACCGCTGAAGCGCCCCCTCTAGCCCCACCCAGCCCCCCGCCACCCGCACCCCACGGCGGCGGAGCGCAGCAACCGCCAAGCCCTTTGCCCTGAAACCAGCGCCCCGCGCAGCGCCAGCCACCCGCCCCCACCAAAACCTGCCCCGGCATCCACCACCGGTGCTCTCCCCACGCCTTCTGCCAACCTTCTCCCCCCTCCCCGGACAGCGCCACGCTGTGATGTCGGCCGCCCCGCGGCCGTGATCACAGCGTGGCGCTGTCAGAGAAAAAGACCAAAAGAATCACATCCAAGAACCCAACAGTCCCTCACTCCACTGTGACGCTCTTCGCCAGATTCCTCGGCTGATCCACATCCAACCCCCGATGGGCGGCGATGTGATAGCTGAGCAGCTGCATCGGAATCACCGTCAGCAACGGACTCAGCAACTCATCCACCTCAGGCAGCGGCAGCAGCAGATCGAACAGGTCCTCCGTATCCGCACAGGCCGGCGCCACCCCCAGCAACTGGGCATCGCGGGCCTTGGCCTCCTGGGCGTTGGAGAGCACCTTGTCGAACACCAATCCCGGCACCGCAATAGACACCACCGGCACACGGGCATCCAGAAGAGCGATCGGACCATGCTTCATCTCGCCCGCGGGATAACCCTCGGCGTGGATGTAGCTGATCTCCTTGAGCTTGAGGGCCCCCTCCATGGCGATCGGATAGTTGATGCCGCGCCCCAGGAAGATCACGTCCTGGGTGTCAGCAAACAGGTGAGCCAGCTCGGCGCAGCGCCGGTCGTGATCCTCCACCAGAGCCTGCAGCTGGGCGGGCAGCTGCCGCAGCTGCTCGACCAGGGCCTTCAGGCGGGCTGGATCAGGGCCTCCGGAGATGTGCCCGCGACGTTCCGCAAAGGCCAGGGCCAGGCCATAGAACGCCAGCAGCTGCCCCAGAAAGGTCTTGGTGGCGGCCACTCCCACCTCGATTCCCGCGCCGATGTCGAGGATGTGGGGCACCAGCCGCCCCAGGGAGCTCTCCGGACGGTTGGTGACGCCCAGCATCCGGGGGGCATAGGCGGGATCCGCTACCAACTGGCGCCGCTCCTGCTCCATCGCCAGGGCCGCCAGGGTGTCGGCCGTCTCGCCCGACTGCGTCACGCCGATGGTGAGCATGTGGGGGACCAGCGGCGGCGGCGCATAGCGGAACTCGCTGGCGTAGTGCACGGTGGTGGGCAGCCCCGCCAGCTGCTCCAGCAGATAGCCCCCCACCAGGGCCGCGTGGCGGCTGGTGCCGCAGGCCAGGATCTGGATCCGCTCCACACCCTCATAGAAGGCGTCATCCAGGGGGAGAGCCACCAGCGACAGCCCCTCCGCCGAGGGCAGGCCGGGGCCGCCCGTGTCCGGCAGGTGTCGCGCCACCCAGAGCGCCGCCGTCTCGGGCTGCTCATGGATCTCCTTGAGCATGAAGTGGCGGAAGCTGCGCTTGTCAGCGACGTGCTCGGTGCCGCTCAGCAGGCTGGGGGATCGCATCACCCGCTGTCCGGAGCCGTCGTACAGCTCGATGCCCAGAGGCGTGAGCAGGGCGACCTCCCCATCCTCCAGGGGCAGGATCGTGCGGGTGAAACCGGCCAGGGCGGGTGTGTCGCTGGCGCAGAGGAACTCACCCTCGCCAAGACCGATCAGCAGCGGCGCCTGACGCCGTGCCACCACCAGGGCACCGGGCACGTCCGCCCAGACCACCGCCAGGGCATAGGCCCCATGCAGCTGCGGCAGCACCTCCTGCACGGCCTGCAGCAACAGCAATGGATCGGCCGTGCGTCCCTCCGCCTGCAACTGCTGGAGGCGCCGGGCGATCAGATGGGGAATCACCTCCGTGTCCGTATCGGAGAGAAAGCGCACGCCGGTGGCCTGCAGCTCCTCCCGCAGGGAGCGGTGGTTCTCGATGATGCCGTTCTGCACCACCGCCAGCCGGCCGGAACCATCCAGATGGGGGTGGGCGTTGCGCTCCTCCGGCTTGCCGTGGGTGGCCCAGCGGGTGTGGCCGATGCCGCACTGCCCGGGAGCCCCGTGCTGCTCATAGCGGGCCGTGAGGTTGACCAGCTTGCCCTCGGCCTTGAGGCAATGCAGGCCCTGACCATCCAGGGTCGCGATCCCGGCGGAGTCATAGCCGCGGTACTCGAGCTGACGCAGCCCCTCGAGCAGCAAGGGGGCGGCCTCCCGGGATCCGATCAGGGCAACGATGCCGCACATAACGAAGCCTCTAGCGGGTGGAAGCCAAAAAAAAGCCCGGCGGGGCCGGGCAAGAGCTTATGGCTGAAGCCGACAGAAACTCAGTAGGACAGACCCATCGAGCGGCTGGTCTCATCGCCGAGGTAGACGCGGATGCTGAGGAAGTCCGTGGGGCAGGCGGTCTCGCAGCGCTTGCAGCCGACGCAATCCTCGGTGCGGGGGGAGGAAGCGATCTGGCCGGCCTTGCAGCCATCCCAGGGCACCATCTCGAGCACATCGAGGGGGCAGGCCCGCACGCACTGGGTGCAGCCGATGCAGGTGTCGTAAATCTTGACGGCGTGGGACATGGGCCTCGGGGCGGGGTCTCGGCGATGGAGGACGCTTGGGGCGTTGACGATGCGCGACAGCCCGTCCGCAACGGAGGGCGTGGAGACAAGGTACCCAAGCTCCCCGGGCGGTCCGCAACCTGGAGCCAAGCCCGTCACCCTTGTTCATACCCCGGAGGGAACGGGACAGGGCGACCCGTAGGATGCGGCGTCATTCTCAGCGACCATGTCCCAGGAAGCGATCTTTGAGAAAGTGCGCTCGATCGTGGCCGAGCAGCTCAGCGTCGATGCCGGCGACGTCAAGCCCGAATCGAATTTCCAGAACGACCTGGGCGCCGATTCACTCGACACCGTCGAGCTGGTGATGGCTCTGGAGGAGGCCTTCGACATCGAGATTCCCGATGAAGCCGCCGAAGGCATCACCACCGTCGGCGATGCGGTCAAGTACATCCTGGACAAGCAGGCCTGAATCGGATGGTGGAGGGACTCCGCCGCGTCGTCGTCACAGGCCTGGGCGCGGTCACACCGATCGGCAACGACGTCGCCGCGTACTGGGACGGACTGCGCAGCGGCCGGAACGGCGTGGCCCCGATCACCCTGTTCGATGCCTCGCGCCACGCCTGCCGCTTCGCGGCTGAAGTCAAGGCGTTCGATTCATCCGCATGGCTCGAGCCGAAAGAGGCCAAGCGCTGGGATCGATTCTGCCAGTTCGGCGTGGTGGCGGCCAAACAGGCCGTTACAGCCGCCGGGCTGAGCATCGATGACAGCAGCCGTCACCGCGTCGGCGTCTCCATCGGATCGGGCGTGGGCGGCCTGCTGATGATGGAGACCCAGGCCCATGTGCTGGCGGAGCGGGGACCCGATCGGGTCAGCCCCTTCTGCGTGCCGATGATGATCCCCAACATGGCCACCGGGCTGGCAGCGATCGCTCTGGGTGCCCGGGGACCCAGCAGCGCCGTCGCCACCGCCTGCGCCGCCGGATCCAACGCCATCGGAGACGCCTTTCGCCAGATCCAGCTGGGCTTGGCCGATGCCATGGTCTGCGGTGGCGCGGAATCAGCGATCACGCCTCTGGGCGTTGCGGGGTTCGCCAGCGCCAAGGCCCTGTCGTTCCGCAACGACGATCCAGCCACCGCCTCACGCCCCTTCGATGCTGAGCGGAACGGTTTCGTGATCGGCGAGGGCGCCGGCGTGCTGGTGCTCGAATCCCTGGAACATGCCCGCTCCCGCGGGGCCACGATCCTGGCTGAGGTGGTGGGGTACGGCACCACCTGTGATGCCCATCACATCACCGCCCCGTCTCCCGGCGGCAGCGGCGGCGCCGAAGCGATACGCCTGGCCCTGATCGACGCGCGGCTCGACGCCACCGCGGTCGATTACATCAACGCCCACGGCACCAGCACCCAGGCCAACGACAGCAACGAGACCGCCGCCATCAAGACGGCCCTCGGGGATCACGCCTACCGGATTCCGGTGAGTTCCACCAAGTCGATGACGGGCCACCTGCTGGGAGGCAGCGGCGGCATCGAAGCCGTCGCCTCGGTGCTGGCCATCCAGCACAACATCGTCCCGCCCACGATCAACTACAGCAATCCCGATCCCGCCTGTGATCTGGATGTCGTTCCCAATGAGGCACGTGAACGTACCGTGAACGTGGTGCTGTCCAATTCCTTCGGATTCGGCGGCCACAACGTCTGCCTCGCCTTCCGCCGCATGACCTAGGCGGATCCGGCTCCCACCCTGCCGGGCTCAGCTCCCGGGCCCATCCCCAGCCCTGCCAGACCTCCCACACACCTTCCGCTCAGCCATGGTCGCCGCACCCACCACCTCCGTCGAGAGCCTGTGCATCAACAGCATCCGCTTCCTGGCGATTGATGCCGTCAACAAATCGAATTCAGGGCACCCGGGGCTGCCGATGGGCTGCGCCCCGATGGCCTATGCCCTGTGGGACAAGGTGCTTCGGCATAACCCGAAGAACCCGAAATGGTTCAACCGCGACCGCTTCGTGCTCTCGGCCGGCCACGGCTGCATGCTCCTGTATGCGCTGCTGCACCTGAGCGGCTACGACTCCGTGACCCTGGAGGACATCAAGCAGTTCCGCCAATGGGGTTCCAAGACCCCTGGCCACCCGGAAACCTTTGAGACCCCCGGCGTGGAGGTGACCACCGGACCCCTGGGCCAGGGCATCTCCAATGCGGTGGGTCTGGCGATCGCCGAGGCCCATCTGGCGGCGACCTTCAACCGCCCCGGCCACACCCTGGTCGATCACCACACCTATGTGCTGATGGGCGATGGCTGCAACCAGGAGGGTGTCTCGAGTGAAGCCGCCTCCCTGGCGGGCCACCTGGGGCTGGGCAAACTGATCGCTCTCTACGACGACAACCACATCACGATCGACGGCAACACCGCCGTCTCCTTCACCGAGGATGTGCTTAAGCGCTACGAGGCCTATGGCTGGCACGTGCAGCACGTGGCAGACGGCAACCACGACGTGGAGGGCATCCATCGGGCGATCGAAGCCGCCAAGGCCGTCACCGACAAGCCCAGCCTGATCAAGGTCACCACCACCATCGGCTACGGCTCCCCCAACAAGGCCAACACGGCCGGCGTCCACGGTGCGGCGCTGGGGGCCGATGAGGCTGAACTCACCCGCAAGGCGCTCGAGTGGAGCTACGGCTCCTTCGAGGTGCCCCAGGAGGCCTACGACCACTGGCGCCAGGCGATCAGCCGCGGCGGTGCCGCCGAAGCCACCTGGAACGAATCGCTGGCCGCCTACCGCAGCGCCTACCCGGCCGAAGCCGCCGAATTCGAGCGGATGCTGCGAGGCGAGCTGCCCCAGGGCTGGGACGCCAAGCTGCCCGTGCTCACCCCCGCCGACAAAGGTCTGGCGACGCGTCAGCACTCCTACAACGCCCTCAATGCCTTCGGCCCGGATCTGCCGGAACTGATCGGCGGCTCAGCCGATCTCACCCACTCCAACCTCACGGACATCAAGGGTGAGGCGAGCTTCCAGAAGGGCGCTGAAGCCAACCGCTACCTGCACTTCGGCGTGCGGGAGCACGCGATGGCGGCCATCCTCAACGGCATCGCCTATCACGGCAGCGGTCTGATCCCCTACGGCGGCACCTTCGCCGTGTTCGCCGGTTACATGGTGGGTGCGATGCGCTTGTCGGCGCTGAGCGAACTGGGTGTGATCTACGTGCTCACGCACGATTCGATCGGTCTGGGTGAAGACGGCCCCACCCACCAGCCGATCGAAACCCTGGCCAGCCTGCGCGCGATCCCCAACATGCTGGTGCTGCGCCCCGGCGACGGCAACGAGACCATGGGCGCCTACAAGGTGGCCGTGGCCAACCGGCATCGCCCCAGCGTGCTGTTCCTCAGCCGCCAGGCGATGAGCAACCAGGCCAACTCCACCGCCGAAGCCGTGGCCAAGGGTGGCTACATCCTGGAAGACAGCAACGGCACCCCCGATCTGATCCTGATCGGCACCGGCACCGAGCTGGAGCTGTGCACCAAGGCCGCAGCCCAGCTGCGGGCCGAGGGCAGGAATGTGCGGGTGGTGTCGATGCCCTGCGTGGAGCTGTTCGAGGAGCAGGACGCCGCCTATCGCGAGAGCGTGCTGCCATCCGCCTGCCGCAAGCGCGTGGTGGTGGAGGCCTCCAGCAGCTTCGGCTGGCACAAATTCACCGGCTTCGAGGGTGCGACGGTGTCGATCGATCGCTTCGGTGCCTCCGCCCCCGGGGCTGTGTGTATGGAGCAGTTCGGCTTCACCGTGGACAACGTGGTGGCCAAGGCCAAGGCGCTGGGCTGAGCGCAGCCGCCCGGGCTCTAGAGCCCTGAACCTTCAGGGGTGACCCTGAACCTGGCCCCGCCGGATGGCGGGGCTTTTTGCTGCTGAGGGCTCATCCGCCGCTCGCAACGCCACGTTTTTAACCCCACATCCTGAACGCCATGGCGCATGGCGACGGGCCCTACCCCGGTCCGAGCAGCGCCCGGGCAGCTGCCGGGGCACGCAGCTCAAGGCTGAACAGGCCCTGGCCACCGGGCTGACGGAGCAGGGAGACGATTTCGATGCGGCTGATCCGGCCCGGAGGCAGCCGATCACCGATGGCCAGGCGGCGCCTGCCAGGGCCGAGCGTCACGATCTGGCAGGGGCCATCCACTGGGCCGATGCACAGCTGGGCACTGACCGCATCGGAGGCCAGCACGAGCTGCACATCCTTGTCCCCGAGCCTCAGCAACGGTTGCATCGCCGTGGGATAGCGGTTGAGGGGGTAGCGGTAGAGCTCCATGTTGATGCGAGCCTTGGCCTGCACCTCCAGAGCGGGATCCCCATCCGGAGCGGGCCGGTAGGCGATCGCTCCCCACTGGAGCAGCGGCAGCACCAGAGGCCCCCAGGTGACCCCGGCGCTCTTCTGGGGCAGCAATGGGATGCGCCGCTGCAGAGGCACCAGGCCGGTCTCGAGGTTGGAGGAGGCCCCGTTGGCGATCGGGAAGAGGGCATACCCATCACCGCTGAGACGGCAACCGGGACTGCGGCGGCAGAGCAGGGCCGCGCGGTCGGGATCGCTCACGGCTCCCAGGTCGAGCGCGAAGGCGCCATAGCCGAGTCTGCGGGCCAGACGCAGCTCTGAGGCCAGGCCATAGGCGGAGGCGAGGCTGAACAGGGTGTCGGCGGGAGAGAGCTTGAAGGCGCCGTAGTTGCTGGCGATGCCGGAAACGGGCAGCGCTAGGAAGGTGTCGTACACGCCGGAGCGGGCCAGGCTTTCGACCATGCCCGTCTCGGGGAAGGTGGTGTACGGCGCGATCCACACCCGCAGAGGCGTGGTCCCCTGGGGATTGCGGGAGGCCTCCAACAGGGTGTTCAGGGCAGCCGGTCGCCCTGGAGCCTCCTCGGCACTGGAGCCGGGGCCAGGGGGCCGGGGAGGCCACCAGCGGCTGCTGGAGAGGAGTTCGATCGCCACCAGGAGGCCCAGCAGGCCCCAGAGCAGCGCACGGGGATCACGGGTTCGGGGCACGGCGCTGCAGCCAGAGGTCGAAGTCGGCCAGGAGGTACAGCACCGAGGCGCCGTACACAAAGGCCGTGAAGCGGTTGAGCGAACGCAGCACCGGGCTGATGAACACGGCGAACAGGGTCCCGAGACCCCCCATGGTCATCACCAGCAGCCCCAGGGCCGAAGCCAGCAGAAGCAGCAGGGCCAGGAAGCGGCGATCCCCATCCTGGAGGGCCCCGAAGCGCCAGCCAGAGGTACTGCCGCCAGCGGAGGAGGCGCGGGCCCGCGGCCGCTGGGCCGGCATGGCCAGGCGACGGATGGCCAGGATCCAGCTGATCGGAATCAGCAGGCTGCCCGTCGACCAGAAGAAGGATTCCGAATTGGTATCGATCCAGCCGCTGCGCAGGGCATCGAGGGTGACCGGCACCCAGGGGGAGGGAATCACCCAGGTGAAGGGGAGCAGGCCATAGGTGAACGTCTGATTGGGCAGCCGTGGGGTCGCCCAGGAGACGGGCGGCCCGCCGGTCAATCCGGAGGAGCCGCCGACAGGCAGGCCCAGCGCCAGCAGCTTGGGAACAAACAGCAGGACCAGCACCAGCAGGAAGCCCAGCAGGAACAGGCCTCCGCGACGCACCAGCTTCCGCAGCGGGGCCAACTCCAGCGTCGAGGCCGACGCGAGCAGCAGCTCCAACGCGAAGCTGGCCAGCAGCAGCAGCAACGAGAAGGCCACGTAGTAGTCCTGGCTGGGGAAGGTGAGCAGGGCCGCCAGGGCCCCGCAGCCGATCAAAGGCAGTGGCGCGATGGGCTGCAGCAGGCAGCGATGCAGCTGCAGGCAGGCCACCAGTGAGGGGATCACGGGGATCAGCACGGCCAGCTCCAGGTGGCCGATGCGCGAGAAGGAGCAGGGGGCCGTGACCAGCAGGAAGGAGCCCAGCAGGCTGGTGTCAGGGCGCAGTCCGGCCCAGCGGCAGCTGAGGAAGGACAGCACAGCCGTGAGCAGCAGACCCAGCACCAGATAGGCCTGCAGCGGAGCCATCCCTGAGGCGAGAGAGAAGCGGCAGGCGAACCCGGAGAGCAGGGGCTGCAGCAGGCCGGGTGCGAACAGGCTGGCGGCGCCAGCGGCAACGGGCGCAGAGCCGAACCAGCCCAGCTGCGTGGGATCGCTCTGGCAGAGGCTGGCGATGCCGAAGGCCGAGGCCACCTGATCAGCCCCCGGGGAGGCCAGACCGACGAAGCGAGGCCACCAGGCCACAGCGGACAGCGCCAGCAGGATCAAAGCCAAGGGGGCCTGTGCCAGCACACCCGATCGACACCCCAGACGAGACAGCCAGCCGGAGGTCAACGGCATCAGAGCAGGGGACGGCGGGCCGGTGGGATCGGAAGGCAAGGCCACAGGCCGGTGACGAGGTCTGGCGGTACCCTGCCACCAGGATCACTCCGGGGCCAGAGGGCGCCGTCTTTGCAAGCAGTTTGTCGCATGCCGGCCAGCGCCAGAGATACCCCCAGCCGCACGATCGCTTTCGTGGCCAGCTGCCTGAATGAAGAGGGCAATGTGGCCGAGCTGCACCGGCGCTGCCTGGCGGCCTTTGAATCCTTCACCTCACTGCGAGGCGGCGAAACCTGGCACTTCGCGATGACCCTGGCCGACAACGGCAGCAGCGATGGCACAGCGGAGGCGCTGCGGGAGCTGGCCCGAAGGGATTCTCGCGTGCAGGTGATGATCAATGCCCGCAACTACGGGCCGGAGCCGTCGGTGGTGAATGTGTTCGCCAACACGGAGGCAGACATCCTGGTGCTGTTGGCCTCCGATCTGCAGGATCCGCCGGAGCTGGTGGTGGAGATGCTGGAGACCCTGGAGAAGGCGGGGGACGCGATAGATGCCGTGCTCGCCTGCAAACGCTCGCTACCGAGGGGACCCATCCTCAATCTGGGGCGCTGGTTGTACTACCAGCTGCTCGCCTTCGGCACACGCTCGCAGCGCGCACCAAATGGCTTCCATGGCTTCGGGGTGTACAGGGCCGAGGTGGTTCAAGATGCCGTGGAGCTCTGGCGGCAGACGGCGATGAGCCTGCGGCAGGCCCTCCGGCTGAGCAGCCATGCACCCAAGGGGTTCGATTACGACCTCTCCGCACGCCGATCGGGGGCCTCGAGCTATCGACTCCTGGGCTATCTCAAGGAAGGGTTGGAGGCCGTGTTTTCGGGAGATGCGATCACCACAAGGCTGACCATGCGGATGGGACTGCTGGCGCTGCTGGCGGCGGTGGGAATCGGGGTGGCGGTGGTGGTTAATGTGGCGCGCGGATCGAGCGGCTACGCGGCGGGCACACCCACGGTGATGCTGCTGGTGCTGGCCAGCCTGGGCATCCAGGCACTACTGATCGCGATGGTTTCGTACCAGATCGAGAATCTGAATCTGCCGGTGAAGCGGCCCGTGGTGCGCTGCCGCGACCTGGGGCGGGGGGGAGGAGAAAGCGATGGAACAGCAGCTTGATTGCCCGATCTGCGGGGGAATAGAAGCCCGAGCGAGCTGGGCTTTGGTGGCACCATTCCTGCGGAGTTATGCCCTCAATGCAGACGCGCCACGAATTGCCCAATTGCGTGAATGCCGGAACTGCGGACATCGCTTCTTCCGCGAGCGGATGACCAGCGAGGAACTTAACCGGCTCTATCGCGACTACCGAGGTGAACGCTATCTGCGCGAGCGGCAGCGATGGGAACCGTGGTACACGCGAGCCCTGAATGAGGCCACTCTGCAGGCGGGCGTTGCCGAAGCCCGGCAGGCTGCACTGCGCAGCCTGCTGCAACAGGCTGGCTGGGCGCCTGGGGAACGCCGTCTGATCCTGGACATCGGCGGAGACCGAGGCCAGTGCATCCCACTGGACTGCAGCGATGGCGCCTACGTGCTCGAGGCCAATGCCGTGGAGCCGGTGACAGGAGTGCAGCGCATCAGCAGCCTCGCAGAGCTGCCCCGCCCAGCCGAGCTGGTGCTCTGTCTGCATGTGCTGGAACATCTGCCGGATCCGGTGAGCTTTGTGAGGGAGTTCGCGGAGAGCGGCCAGCTGGCGCCCGGATGCCTGGTCGTGTTGGAGGTGCCACAGGAGCGGCCATGGCTGGGGCCCGGGCTGGGCAGCCGGCTCTACCAGAGCTGGCTGGAGCTGCTGGGGCGCTGGCCAGCGCTGGCGATCGCCGTGGATTTTCCCGCCACGGTGGCGCGGCTGACGGTGGGCCTGGTGATGCCGCCACTGTTCATGAAGCTGCATGAGCATGTGGGGTTCTTCACGGAGGAGTCGCTTCGACACCTGGCGGAAGGGGCGGGTTTCAGCGTGCTTCTGACGGAAACGGTTGAGGCTCATTCGCCACGAAGACATCAGGGAGTGCTGGTGCTCGTGGCGGAAGTCGCCCAAGGCGACATCCAGACCGCAGAAGCAACGATTGAACAACATCGAAGACGAAGAGAAGAAAGGACGACACCGGCACAGGGTCTGTGATGCCTGGCGTGGTCAGCTCGGAGGCCTGTTGGCTTACTACTAAGCAGCACAAGACCTGGACGCCAGCGGAGGCAGATGTGAACGTTGCAGAAATCATAGGCACACAGAATGCGACGTCGACGTCTACGCTAAATATGCAAAGAAACCTAGATGTACATTCTGCCACTGCACGGTTTCAAGTCGAATTCTGTACGGCTGCAAATCAGCAAGAGTTACTCAGATGCGATGATGGCGTCTCAAAATCTTCCGAAAGGTTTTATCCCACTGCGAAAAGGCAATCTCGGGATCAAACTGTCGGAGATATTCTTGAGCAGCTTGTGACCGTTGCTTGGCAATATCAGCACCATTTGGCCCAAAAATCTCTGCCAAGGCGACGGCGATCCGTTGTGGGTTCTCTTCTGTAAGCCAGCCACGTTTCTGATTACCCAGCATTTCTCTTGGCCCTGATGGACAATCGTAAGAGACAACGGGTAGCCTCTGGTCAAAAGCCTCTAGAATTACAGTAGGCCAAGCTTCATAGAGTGATGTAAGCACAAGTGCATCTACGTGTTTGAAGACTGGAAGCGGGTTGGGATCGAGGCCGAGCCAGTGTAAATGTTGAGCTAAGGGAGAGCCCTGAAGGGCAGAAAGAAAAGAGTGACGATCTGGTCCATCTCCAATGAAAACCCAATTAGCCACAACACCCATATCATCAAGAGCTTCTGCAGCCTGAATGGCGTGAATCCATCGCTTCTGGAAAGCTAATCGACCAATAAAGAGTACTATAGGTTTACCGGTTGCCTTGAGATCTAGTAGTCGGTCCAGGCTGCTACTTTTGGCCTGCAATAAACTTCTCTGGTACAAATTAGGCAGCACAATCCACCGCTGTGAGGACACCTTTCGTCCGGCAGCCTTCCGCATCGAAACGCGAGCGGTTTCGCTGACAAAGATAAGAGACTCGAGCCTGGGCATGAACAGGTAGTAAAGCCAATTCTGCAAAATATCAACAATCCAGCCACGGCCCATGCCAGCCACTTCTCTTTGGCGCCCCCTAACGTCATAATGTACCCAGCCCAAAAGGGGCTTCCTGGACAACAAAGATGCCCAAGCTCCAATCAGGCTAGACGCTGGACAGGTGGCTATTAGCAAATCAGTGTGTCGTGCCAGCTTCGGAGCAGTCCACAACAGGACTAAGAACTTGAGAAATTTTGAAAGCAAAGCCTCCGATTGACCAAGAATGCGTGGAGGTAAGATGAAACGCTCATCATGACTAGAATCTCCAATCCGGTCATTCATGCAGATGAGCATTCGACAGTGATAGCCGTTACTCGAGGCTCTCTCCACCAAGTTGAGGGCAACATGGTGAGTCCCACTGATGTCTAAGTCTTCAAATAGAAATAATAGCCGGGGGCCGCTATGCATTGAACGTGCTAGGTCTTGAGGTTCTGATTAAATGGCTCAGTCTTTCTATTCCCGAGGAGCCAAACAACAGCCAGCAAGAAGAGCCTAATAGGAAAATATATAAGTATCCAATGTCGATTAATTGGCTTCCAAGATGTGACACTCATGGCTTTGTGAAAAACCGAACTAGGAATCGACAAGCCAAAAAAACTAATGAGGAAACCTAACTCACGGTACACCTTTAGTCGAGAATACAAAAGTAAAAGATGCGAGTTATTGTAGAGGCGCGAGATAAGAATACTGCGCTGCATAAAGTCGTTGGCTATATAGCCAGCCAGCACTTCTGGCTTCATCGAAGTGTTGTCTTCGATTGAATAATGTAGGAGTGGAAGACGAATGAATGCGCACGGGAAATCATAAGCAAAACACTGCCAGAGATAATGGTCCATTGTGGGGTACCAATCCTCGTCAAATGCTCCCAGGCTTAGAGCTATCTCTCGATCAAACATCACGCCTGGAGCAAAAAACGGGTTACCAAAGAGAAAGTGATTAGGCCCTATGATAAATGAGGGGATTGACGTCGGTTGATAATCCATGTGCTGTATATCCCCTTTTCTCTCGATAAATGCTTTACATCCAACTAGTCGAATGCCTGGGTTTTGTTCGATATAAGCTAAGCAGCATGCTGCAAAATAAGGAGAAAGCCAGTCATCATCATGGAGAATTGTAATCCACTTTCCCCGTGCGAGTTCTAGGCATCGATTCCAGTTGCCGACCATTCCGAAATTCTCCTCGTTACGGAAGTAGCGCAGTTTGGCATTTTTAAACTGAGTGCAATAATGCTCAGTTTCTGATAATCTTGGCTGCGCCGCAGAAGCACTTGGATTCTCTACAACAATAATCTCTAACTCTGCGTTTGTCACCTGAGTGATAGCACTCTGAAGAGCCCGTCGCAGAAGATAGTGACGTCGATAAGTTGGGATGGCTATTGTTAAAAGTGGTTGTTGCATATTCGCGCTGCTTCTAATCTGATGATTTCAGGATAGCTAGTGCTGAAACGCTTCATGGCTTCTTTGGGCCATTTCCAATTGTTATATGACAGCTGCACTAGGAAGGGCACCATCAATGCCGCGAAGAGCCCTTGACCGTAGGTAATTAATGCGAAATATAGCCCGCATATAATCAAAACGCCTGATACAATAGAAGCACTCAGAAATGGGACGCAATTGTCAACCAATAGTAGTGTTGCAAAAAGTGAATGATTCGACTCAAGCCCAGCCGTGATGAGTATTAGCATTAATGCAGAGAGGGGCAGAGATAGACTTGGCTTTCCAAAGAACGTTAAGAGAGGGTCATAAAAGATAATCAGAGCCAACGCACCTATTCCGAACATAATCCAGGAAAGACAAATTCCATGCGCTACATTAATTTTAAATGGCACAATCTCACGATGAGTCCAAAGCATGTACATTGAGGGCATGCGCGCTATAAAGGGAGCCTGAGATATCGAAACAAGAACATCAATAAACTGCAATCCAATGGCTAGCCTTGCAGAGGTTGCTAGACCCAAAAAAGCTGTAACCATAAACAGGCTTGCTTTATTTACGATGATGCCGCTTATCCGACTAGCGAGAAGCTTCATGCTACTTTTCCATATCTGACTAACGAAATACGAGACTTTCCGGGTGGCCTGAAAGTTATTTTTACAGTCGACTCTGAGATCTTTCGTAATTTCCCTGGCATAAATACAACTTGCTGATATCCCAAGAAGATAGGAGACTCCTAGCACTTCAAGTCTATGAAAGGTTGAAATGCCGATTAATGCAGCGGCGAAAAACGCAAGTCTTTGAATCATTATTACGCGCATCGCGTAAGTGGTGCGCTGGAATCCTTGCAGAAGAGGAATGTAACGATAAGAGTAGCTGTAGATCCATAATGATATTAGGTAAATGCCCCATCCTAAAAGAGATTGGATTCTAAGCGTGCTCGATCTAGTTACATATAGAAGATAGAGTGAGCCGGCGACGCCGACGATCAGCAAATTAGCATTGGCCAACCTCTTGTATAGAAGGTTGATCCCGCTAATGACTAGGGCGAGGTGCTTGGTCTCATAAATATCTGCTCTTGGCTGTGAAGGGGCAGTTCCTTCTCTGGGGAGAGAGCTCATACCACTCCTTGCATAGACAATGTAACGCGTTGCGGAAGGCTCCAATGCAAGTGGAAGTACAGTGCCAATCTGAGATAGAGCAATCATCAAAAACCATAAGGCGACTTGCTCTACCGAAAGAGTATGTACTAATAAAGGAAGAAGCAGAGCTCCAGTGAATAAGCTGGATGCCTGCGAAGCGTAGGCCCACAGTGTCAGGCCCTGATTATTTCTCATTGCATCTTGGACTAAGAGTGGTAATTAATTGACTTAGTCCTTCTTTTAGTGAGACTTTTGGCGCCCACCCGGGTAGGGGAGCCCCCATTCTCCATGGTTCCATGATCTCGTGTTTCCGATAAGGCTTGGTACCCCAGGCTATGTTCATGGAACGAGAGGAAAGCAGCTCTATCATGGTTACTATTTGCCGAAGGGAGTGTCTTTCAAGGCCTCCTAGCACATACTTGATGTGCGAACATTCTGCTTGTGAGGAAACCAGCTCAGCGCAACGCATTAGGGCGTCTGTTACGTCATCCACATGGACCAAACACAGTCTTTGCTCGCCTTCAGACATTGAGATCTGAATGCCTTTTGCCAGGCCATCTAGAAGGTGGCTAATCAGTTTGCCGCGACTGTCTCTTGGACCGTAAGAATCAAAGAGAGTGATTGAAATGGCTCGCAACCCATGGGCACGGGAATAGTAATCAATAATGACCTCGAAGGAAGTCTTCATAGCAGCATATAGATTTGTTGCCATATACTCCCGACTCCCGCTTGCATAGTGCTGCCATGACGTGGCAGTGTTAACTAGCATTTTGCAGTCAGATCGGTACATTGCTTCAAGAATACGAGCGCCTAGGCTAATATTTGAATCCAGCATGCCCCTCAGATCTTCAGTCTTGTGTTCGGCCACAAAACTTGTTGCTAGATGAAAGACAACATTGGGTTTTAACTCCTTGAATAGAGTTGTCATTTCGTCCGCTTCAAGGCCGGCATAGTGATACTTGTCTTTGTTCTTTAAAAGAGACTTCTGTCGTGTAAGTATATGAACATTGTAACCTTTTGACACTAGGCTTCCTGCAAGGCTGCTGCCGATAAACCCGGTTCCACCTGTAAGAACTGCGCAGGGTCGTCCGGTCGTGAGGAGAGGCTGGAGGGTCATTGAAACGGGGACTCGAATTTATCAAGGCTCACAAGTTCCCGGTCTCTTGGGGAGATGATCGGATTTTCGCAAGGCCACTGCACTCCTGCTGAGTTCCAGTGGACTCCAAGATCACAGCTTGATTCATGCCATCCCTCTGTCTTGTAGCCAATAACGGCATAGTCACTGAGCACCAAAAAAGCATGTGCGACACCGCGACCAAGAAAAATGGCCTGGCCGGCTTGAGCATCAAGTTCAACGGTAATGTTGCGGCCATAGCTGGCGAGGCTTTTTCTCAAGTCGAGAGCAACGTCCATAATCCTGCCCTTGATTGGATAAACTAACTTCCCTCCATCGTGTGGTGGGCCCATGACATGAAATCCCCGAAGAACATCGCGATGAGAACCTGAAAAGAAGTCTTCGCCGAATGATACAGGAAGATTGTGCAGCCTGAAGGTGGGCGCATGGAATGGTTTCGCCAAAATCCCGCGCTTGTCTTTGTGAATTGGATAGCCAATTAAATGGCAGCCTGGCAGGCCAAGATCTTTTATTTCAACCATTTATTTGGAAAGTGACTACTGGCTGGCAAGTGGTTCTGCGGCAGACAGGCTGCATCTTCGCCTTGGGCAAACATTGCTAATCCTTGGCTCGTATCTATGACTTGGTTCAAGAGGTTAGGGATCTGAATGTCAAGCAGTTTGCTTAAGTTGAGGAGTTCATCTGCCGGGGCTGTGTAAATGTCTGCGGTGAGGGATGGGTCGATTCTTTCGCCGACGCTAGCTGTGCCAAAGTGGCTGGCAATGATATTTGCGAGAGTCTTAAGATCTACTTCTTGGCTGATGGCATTGATGACTCGATACCCGTCTTGCTTTTGATTTCTCATGAGTTTAAGTATTAGTTTTAGCAGGGCCCCTGCGTGTACGTAGCCACGAACAACTCGTCTTTTCGCCCGAATCCTGATCCGCTCCCCGCTCAGGGCCTGCAGCAGAAAATCCCCCAACGCAAACTTCTCCGGGCGGGTCATGAAACGTCCCGTGGCCGCATACACGCGGAACACCATTGCCATCCTGGTAGCGGCTTCGCGCTGCAGCAACAGTTCCTCCTCCTGCTTGAGGGTGGCGTAGGGGTTGCCCTCCAGATCGGGCGGTCTCCCATCCAGCGCCGCTGCAGCCCCTGAGGAGGTGGTGACCACGGGCATCGATGGCCAGGCCTGCAGCACCTGGGCTACATGGGCCGTGATCGCCCTGTTTGTGTCCACATAGCGCCTGAGGCCCAGCTCCTCCACCTTGTCTCGGGTGAGGAACGCCAAGTGTAGCAGCCCCCGCGGGTTCTGCACCTCATGGATCGCCTCCAGGGGCAGGGCCTTCACCGGCCCATGGGGGCTGTCGAAGTCCACCATCCGCTCCCGCGAGGCATAGGGAATCACATCCCGCCGCAGGGCCTCCGGACCGTGCTCCCGCTCGTATTCCCACAGCGCAGTACGGCCGAACCAGCCGCTTGCGCCGGTGAGCAGTAGGGGGGCGCTCATGGCACAGGGATGGTCTCCAGATGGTCAGGCCTGGCCCCGGGTACCAGATCCACGCGGATGCGCTGATCAAAGCTCACGAAGGGTCCACCCCACTTTGCCGCGAACGCCAGCAGGGAGCAATCCGTGATCTGTCGTGGGCCAAGAACGCGATTCCACTGAATCAACCCTGCCTCCAGCAAGCTGAATTCTTCCCCCCAGGACAGGTGACTGGCATGGTTGCAGGCTTCAGCCACTCTCTCGGCAACCTCGGCTGCAGACCTGTGATTGGGATAGGAAGGCTGCGACATGATCCGGATCACACCATTCTGGGTGATCGCTGTGGTGGCCCAGCCTTGCTCGAGCTGTCGCTCCATCCAGACGCTGGCCGCTCGATGCATCCCATAGCCGCCGTCGAGACGGGCAGTCACCACATTGATGTCCAACAGAGCTCGCATCAGAGACCATCCTGATCTCGCAGCTGATCGATCGGTTCATTGGTGACCAGCTGCAGATCCGGTGCCTCGAAGGGGCGAAAGCCTGCCACAGCAACCGTGGCAGGGCCGTCAGCCTGCGTTGATCCAGCCAGTGCTGTTCGCATCAGCTTCGACATCTCACGCCCAGTCCAGGGTGGTACGCATCCGTGCATCATGGCTCCGGCGCATCAGCTCAACCTGTCGCCAGGGCCTGTAGCAGATCCAACGGACTGCTGATCCGATGAACGGCGTCAAGATCGCCGCCATAGCCATAGCCGGCGGCGATGAAGCCATAGCCGGCCTCGGCAGCCGCCCGTTGATCACCGGCCGTGTCGCCCACGTAGCAATGCACGGGCAGGCCGGGCTGGCGCAGCCGCTGCAGGCAGGCCGCCTTGTGGATCCGGCCACCCGGTTGCGGAGCATGCAGCGATTGCACCAGGGATCCGATGCCGCTCCGCTCCAGCACCTGAGCCGCCAACGGCGCCGGTTTGAGGGTCACCACATGCAGCTGCCAGCCTTCCGCCTGCAGCGTCTGCAGCAGCTCCAGGACGCCCTCATACAGCCGAAACAGAGCCCAGCCTTCAAGGTCGTGATGCTGGCGGAAAGCATTGAGCAACGGCTCCAGCAGCCGATCGCGCTCTGCCTCTGTCAGGCCCAGCAGCCCGGGCAGGTATTCACGCAGCGGCGGGCCGATGCGCGTTTGCAGGGCGTCTCGGGAGGGCGGTGTCACGTCCAGGGCGGTGCAGGCGGCCAGAAGTGACGCATGGATGCCCGCGGCGCTGTCCACCAACGTGCCATCGAGATCGAAGCCGATCAGACCACTGCTGCTCATCATTCCCTTCCCCGTTCCAGGATCGTGCGGCGCAGGCCCGGATTGCGGCTGTAGGGGCCATCCACATGGTCGATCGTGAGCCGTTCATCGGCCTGCAGCGGCTGGGTGAGACGTTCGCCGTTGATCACCTCGCGGCAGGAGAGCTGGCCGCGATGGAGCGGGATGGCCAGGTAGAAATCGGCTTCGAAGGTGGCCGAATCAAACACATAACCGGCCGGCAGATCCCTGCGGGCATAGACACCCCGCACCAGCTCATCGAGATAGCGGCGCTCCCGTTCCGGGATGGGCCGCCGCGCCTGACTGCTGCCGCCGCACATCTCCACCGCCTTGTGATAAGCAGCGAACCAGGCATCGATCTGATGGGGAAGGGAGCAATAGGGCGACACCGGCATCAACCCGTCCTCGATGTCGATGTGGCGCTCCCAGGTGCGGGCCCCCTTGGCATAACTGATCAGCATCGAACTGAACCAATCCCCCTGTTCATGGGTGGAAAACCCGATCACATGGCTGGGATAGCGCTGCCGCAGGTAGTCGATCTGGTTCAGCTCCAGCTCACTGTCCTCACTGGGATAAAGCGAGACGCAGTGGTTGATCGCCAGCGGGATCGAGCGGTTCTCAAAGAACCTCACGCAGTCGTCGATGGTCTTCTCCTTGGCACCGCCGGTGGAGATGATCACCGGCTTCTGCAGCCTGGCGATGCGCTCCAGCAGCGGCCAGGTGGCGATATCGGAGCTGGCGATCTTGATCAGCGGCAGCTCGAACAGACCGCACAGCTCCGCCGAGGCCTCATCGAAGGGGGTGGCCATCGGAATGCAGCTGCAGCGGCGGATCTCCTCGATCAGGGTGCGGAACTCCTCGATCGAGAGCTTGGTGGCCTCCGTCTTCTTGATGTAGCGCGAATCCGTGTAGCCCTTGAAAGCCGGGTGAATGAACGAATCCACATCACGGAACTGCAGCTTGATCGCCGTGCGCACCGCATTCACCCGTGCCACTGTGGCGAACTCGCGCACGATGCGCAGGCCCCGCTCCAGATCACCCCAGTGGTTATTGGCCAGCTCGAGCACGAACAGGTTCTCGAAGACCCTGCGATCAGCGGCTGAAATCAGCTCACCCACGGCTCCTCCCTGAGCAGCCAGCGTCGCAGATCCGCCAGCTCTTGCGACGGCAGGGGTGGATGCATGTCATCCAACGGCGGCGTGACGATCCTTCCATCCTGGGGCCGCGATTTCAGCCGGGGCTCGAACTCCTGCTCCGGATCCAGCCGCACCACCGCCGCCCGGGGGCCCTGGGCAGCCAGGAGCTGCGGCAACGCCCCATCAAGCTGTTCCCTCCTCTCCAGCCGCATCACCGGCAGCGCGAAGGCCTCCGCCAGCCGTGCGAAATCCGGGAAGCTCACCCCCGAGGCCGGAGAGGCTCCGTACTCGCGCCCGAAGAAATTGGTCTGGGTCTGGCGGATCGAGAGATAGCCGCCGTTGTCGAGCACCAGCAGGCACAGATCCAGATCGCTGGCCGCCAGGCTCTGCAGCTCCTGCAGATTCATCATCAGCGAGCCATCACCGGCCAGGGCGACCGTGGGCCCCGCCTGCCCCCGATCCCGGGCGGCGATGGCGGCCCCGATCGCCGCCGGCAGGTCGTAGCCCATCGAAGCGCAGCCGCTGTTGCTGAACAGACGGCGGGTGCCGTGCATCGTCAGCAGCTGGAACGGCACGATGCAAGCGGTGGCATCGCCGCACACCACCCGCGCCTGCTCGGGGAGGGCCCGATCGAGCGCAAACACCAGGTGGTAAGGGTTGATGCCCGCCTGCGGGCGCTCGGGATAATCGGCCGGGGTGGGCTCCAGCCGCAGGCGCAGCTGGCTGCAGCGCCCGATCCAGGCCTGGCGGCGGGCCTGCCCGGCCTGCAGGCGTTCGGCCCAGGCAGGCAGCAGCGCCAGCATGGCCTCGCAGAACCGGCGCGCATCAGCCTGCACAGCCACGGCCAGCTTCAGGTAAGGCTTGGCCAGTTCAGCCGGATCGATGTCCACCATCACGATGCGGGCATGCGGGGCCAGCGCGATCCAGTTGTAACTGACCTGACGGATGTTGAGCCGCGAGCCGATCACCAGCAGCAGGTCGCAGGCCTGCAGCGCCAGATTGCCCGGGCGGGTGCCGATCGTCCCCGGCCGGCCGGCGAAAAGCGGATGGTCGTTGGCGAACACGTCATGGCTCCAGGCGGTGAGCACCGGCAGTTCGATCGCCTCCGCCAGCCGCGTCGCCGGCTCGATCGCCCCGGCCAGACGCACCCCCGTGCCCAGCAGCAGGATCGGGCGCTGGGCGGCGACCAGCAGCTCCAGCAGGCTCTGCAACGATTCAGAGGCCGGGGCAGGCGGATCCGGCGGCAACGGCGGCAGGGCGCTCAGCCTGTCCTCCAGCTCCGGGCGGCGCAGCCCCTGCACATCCACCGGTACCTCCAGCCACACCGGCCCCGGCCGGCCGGAGCGGGCCTCAAGCCACAGCCCATCAAGCACAGCGATCGGATCCTCCGAGGCCCGCAGGGAGTGGAACCGCTTGACGAAGGCCGGCAGGAAGCGATCCGAGCGCGCCTCCTGGTCACCCAGCTGGCGCAGCTCCAGCTGCGGACAGGATTCCACCAGGGTGTCGGTGCGCATCTGGCCGCTGATCACCAGCAGCGGGATCGAATCGGTGTAAGCCCCGAATACGCCATTGAGGGCATTGATCGCTCCCGGCCCTGAGGTGACGCACAGCACTGCCGGCTCGCCATCGATGCGCGCGTAGCCCTCGGCCGCCATCGCGCAGGCCTGTTCGTGGTGCAGATAGGTGCACGCCAGGCCTGATACCGCACCGAAGGCATCGTTGAGATGCATGGCACCGCCACCGGTGACCGTGAAGCAACGGCGGATCCCCAGCCGCACCAGCCGCTGGGCAATGGCATCGGCGATACGCATCAGCCCACTGCCATTCCCGCCACCACAACCTGCCTCTGCCGCTCCAGCATCGCCGCCGTCAGCCCGGGATAGGTGCCAAGGAACAGAGCCTGATGGAGCAGCGCATCGGCGCCCGGCAACGCCTCGCCGACGCAGCGAATCGAGCCGGGATGGTCCTGCCGCTGGCTCAGCAATGCCGGCTGCCGCAACAGATTGCCTCCGAACAGCATGCGGGTGCCGATGCCCTCGGCCTCCAGCCGGCGGGCCAGGATCTGGCGGCTAATCGGAGCCTCGGGGCCGATCCGCAACAGAAATCCAAACCAACTGGGATCACTGCGGCAACCGCTGCCATCCCAGGAGAAACCGGCCTCCGGATCCCAGCCGGTGGCATGGGTGGGGAGGGCGAAATCCAGGACGCCCTCCAGCTTCGCGAGTCCACGCCTCAGGGTCTGCCAATTGCGCTTGCGGGCCTCGATGAAGCCATGCAGGCGCCTGAGCTGCACCCTGCCGATGGCGGCCTGCAGATCCAGGGGCTTGAGGTTGTAACCCAGATGGGAATACACGTATTTGTGGTCGTAACCCTCGGGCAGCTCCCCCAGCTGCCAGCCGTAGCGCTTGCCGCAGGTGTCGTCGCGACCGCTGGGGCACCAACAGTCCCTTCCCCAGTCCCTGAGGCTCTCGGCGATGCGCCGCAGGCGTTGAAGGCGCACCACGTTCACCACTCCCCCTTCCCCCATGGTGAGGTGATGGGGCGGATAGAAGCTCTGGGTGCTCAGGTCTCCCCAGGCTCCCGTGTAGCGCACCACCCGATCGGGCCCTTCATCGAGCCCGGGGCTGTTGTCGCTGAAGCCCAGCGACTCGGCCAGCGGGCGTGGCATCGAATAGGTGGAGCCGAGCGCATCGCAGTTGTCCTCGATCAGCCACAGGTCGTGCTGCCTGCAGAACCGCAGCACCGCGGCGATGTCAAACGGATTGCCCAGGGCATGGGCCACCATCACCGCCTTGGTCCTGCCCGGCCGGTAGGCCGCCTCCAGCTGGTCCACCCGCAAATTGGCCGTGACGGGATCGGCATCCACGAACACCGGCACACAGCCGTTCTGCAGGATCGGCGCCACGGTGGTGGGGAAGCCCGCCGCGCAGGTGATCACCTCATCGCCGGGCATCAGCCGCCTGTGATGCTCGATCAGCGGACTGGTGAGGGCACTCAGGGCGATCAGGTTCGCCGACGAGCCCGAATTGACCAGGAGGCTCGAGCGGACCCCAAGAAAGGCGGCCAGTTCCCGCTCGAACGCGTCCCCCTCCGAGCCGAGGGTGAGCCAGAAATCGAGGCTCGACGCCACCGCCGCCTCCACCTCCTCCGCCCCGAAGACCCTGGCGGCATAGGGAATCGGGCCACCGCTCCAGGCCGGCCGCTGGGGATCCTCCGCCGGCAGGTGCCGGCTGTGAGCCAGGAGCGCATAGCGCCGGCTCAGGGCCAGGATCTCGGCCCGCAGCGTCTCCAGGTCGTGCCCGTCGGTCGGTTCCAGGGATA
Source organism: Synechococcus sp. ELA057 (assembly GCA_037144195.1). Lineage (GTDB taxonomy): Bacteria > Cyanobacteriota > Cyanobacteriia > PCC-6307 > Cyanobiaceae > Cyanobium. The sequence goes on along the minus strand of JBAWXG010000037.1, from coordinate 2,394 downwards.
GCCCTGTGTCTGACACCGGCTCCGCCACCAATGCCGGGACCCTATCAGCGATGGCCCGTCCCTGCTTGAGCATGACAACCCAGGCCCGACAAGGACCGCATACAGACCTGGTTAGTCAGAGCAGGCTCGATCACGATGCATCAGGCCAACCTCTTTGAAGCCAAAGCACGGCACTCCGGGCTGGTTCAGGCGGCATTGGAGGTTTGGAGGTGTGGATCTCCCGAGCCCAGCCTGCAGGCCGCGGCAGCCTGAACATCGCCTCCTCCCAGTCGCTCAGCAGGCCTCCGCTCCAGCCGCTTCATAGGCCTGCAGCTGGCTCAGGCAGAGCTCCAGCGCCGGCCTGCCCTGATCCACGGCCCTGTACCAGCGGACCGTCTGCCCCACCGCCTCGGCGAAGTCCCAGCGGGGCCGCCAACCGAGACGCTGCCGGGCCCGGGTCGCATCGAGCAGCAGCCGTTCGCTCTCGCGTGGGGCCTGGGCTTCACGAACCGCCCTCCAGCTGCCCGGCCAGTGCCGCAGCAGCTCCTCCACCAGCTCCTCCACCGAGCGTTGATCGGCACCATCGGGGCCGAAATTGAGGCTCTCCGGGAAGACGGCGGGCGGCTCCAGGCCAGGCTCAAGGCTGAGGCTCAGCTGCTCCGCCAGCAGCAGATAGCCCGCCAGCGGATCGAGCACGTGCTGCCAGGGGCGCACCGACCGGGGGTTGCGCAGGACGATCGGCTGTCCCTGCTGCAGGGCCCGGATCGCATCGGGCACAAGCCGCTCCGGGCCCCAGTCGCCCCCTCCGATCACGTTGCCGGCCCGGGCCGTGGCCAGCACCAGCCCCGGGTTCTGGTGGGGGGCGCGGCCGCAGTAGCTGAGGCGCCAGCTGGCCACCGCCAACTCCAACGCCGCCTTGCTGCTGCTGTAGGGATCATGGCCTCCCAGGGGATCGTCCTCCCGAAACGGCTCTCCCCGCTCGCCGTTGGCATACACCTTGTCGGTGGTCACCACCACCACGGCGCAGGGCTCCGCCAGCCGCCGCACCGCCTCCAGCAGCTGCAGGCTGCCCATCACATTGGTGCTCCAGCTCCCCAGCGGATCGCGATAGCCCTCGCGCACCAGCGCCAGGGCTGCCAGATGCAGCACCAGCTGCGGGCGCTGTTCATCCACCAGGTCCCGCAGGGCCGCGCCATCGCGGAGATCGCAGCGGCGGTCACGCAACCGGCCCGGCAGGCGCGGATCCCCCTGCTCCGCCAGGGAGGCCAGCTGCAGCTGCGCGTACAGCGCGGGGCTTGTCGGGGGCTCCAGCGACACCCCCATCACATCAGCCCCGAGCCGCAGCAGCCACAGCGCCAGCCAACTGCCCTTGAAGCCCGTATGCCCGGTCAGCAGCACCCTGCGGCCGCGCCAGAAGGCCGGATCCGGCAGCCTTGCCGCCTCCGCCGGCATCACCACAGCTTCCAGGGGGCCTGTCCGCCCGTCCACAGCTCTTCCAGCTGGGTGCGGTCGCGCAAGGTATCCATCGCACGCCAGAAGCCGTGATGCCGCCAGGCCCTGAGCTCGCCGCGCGCCGCCAGCTGCCTCAGCGGCTCGAACTCCCAGGTGGTGTCGTCGCCGTCGATCAGGTCCAGCACCGCCGGCTTGAGCACGAAGAAGCCGGCATTGATCCAGTTGCCTCGACCATCCCCGTCAGGCTTCTCCTCGAACCCAAGCACCGCCTCCTGGGCCTCCTCCTGAAGCCGCAGGCTGCCATAGCGGCCCGGAGGCTGCACCGCCGTGACCGTGGCCAGCCTGCCGTGGCTGCGGTGAAAGGCCACGCTGGCGGCGATATCCACATCTCCCACCCCATCGCCGTAGGTGAGGCAGAAGCTGTCGCCGTCCAGGTGGGAGGCCACCCGCCTGAGCCGGCCTCCGGTGGCGGTGCCTTCGCCGGTGTCGACGAGGGTGACGCGCCACGGCTCGGCCTCGCGCCGGTGCACCTCCATGCTCCCTGTGCTCAGGTCAAAGGTGACGTCACTGCTGTGCAGGAAATAGTTGGCGAAGTATTCCTTGATCACATAGCCCTTGTAGCCGCAGCAGATCACGAAATCCGTGATGCCGTGATGGCCGTAGAGCTTGAGGATGTGCCAGAGAATCGGCCTGCCACCGATCTCCACCATCGGCTTGGGCCGCAGATGGGTCTCTTCAGAGATGCGGGTGCCGTAGCCCCCCGCCAGGATCACCGCCTTCATGGCCTCAGGCTCCCCATACCGGCCACTGGGGAGCGGGCCCGGAAGAACCGGGCTTGGCAGTGAATCCAGCTGGGAACAACCAAGCGTCCGCTGCAGCCGAAGGAACCTGGTGCGTCCGCCTCACCCCCCCTCAGCCCTGGGCCCCTGAAGCCGCCAGCCCCTGCTGCTCCGCCAGCACCTG
>JBAWXG010000036.1:0-26646 GCA_037144195.1 Synechococcus sp. ELA057 | reverse complement strand
TCATCTTTGAGCGCTTCTGCGATCTTTTCTGGTAAAATATTAAGCACAAGTCTCTGGCTCTTTTCTTGCTCATATTTAACAGCATTGAATAATTCTTCACGGCTCGGCGCTATAAAGTCTTGGGCCAATCGGGAAAGCTCATTTGGAGGCACTTGCTTTGACAGGGCAAACATCAAGCGTGTTTCCTGCTGGAGTGTTTGTTCCTTTGAGCTGCAACGCTGCTGCATGTGCTGTGGCAGAGGCTTCTTCAACCCTTCACACAGAAGAGTAAATACCAATCTGGCCTGTCTTCGCTGTGGCTTCTCGGCTGGTTGGTAGTGCAGATTCAGTGTGCTCTGCTGACCCCATTGCACATACCAGCGCAGCGCGTCCGTCAGCTTTGCGATAAAGGGAATCGTGCGAGTTGGGTCGTGATCTAATGCGGTGATGATCCGAAGCAGCTTGCCGCGATTGTGGAGCAGGCTGTCGACGCTGTTCAGCTTGATGCTGCCAAGGAAGGTCAGTTCAGACATGTGGCCACAAGACAGCTGGCATCATCTGAATCTTTGGCCAGTGCCATCAATTGTTCGGCGATTTCTATTGCAGTTTTCGGGCGATTTGAGCGTTTGCGTAAAGCTCTAACCCCTGAGCTGCTGATGCCATCGGAGAATGTCACAATGCTATCGCCTGCCTGCAAAGATGTGGAGCTAAGCATCGGCTTGCGGTAACGATGACCAAGCATCCCCGCCTGAGAGATTCCTTCCCACCCCCCTGGTTTGAAGACCATGATTCTGGTGTTGCCAAGGCCCATGAAGTGCAGCCGGCGCTGCGGCCGATCCACCAATGCCAGGCCAATGGCGGCTCCGATCCCCGAGCTGGCAGTTATCTGACAAGCATCCAGCAATGACGGTAAGAGGATTTCTGGTTTGGACTGTTGCCAGTTGTTTACCTGATCTTGAATGCATGCAATCAGTGCTGTGGCGGCCTGATGGGCGGAATGGCCATGACCCGTGCCATCCAGTTGCACCAGAAGGGTCAGTTCTGTCAGCTCCAAGGCCAGAGTTTGATCACCACAGACCGTCTGACCGGGCAAGGGGCGATGTTGCATCCTGATAGCAAGAGTCAATGGTGTCTTGGGGTGTGGCTCACCAGGCGGTTTGCATCGACTGACTCTCGCGTTTGCCGGAGGTTGACGGGGACTGCTTGTGGGCAAAGGAGAACGGCACCAGCGCACGGCGTTCACCACGGTGCCTCCACCGATCGGTGCAGTGATCGTGAGGCTGTCGCTCATTCGTTTCACGGCAGGCAACCCCAGCCCCAGAGTTCCGCTCGTGCTGTATCCATCAGCCAACGCTTGTGACAGATCTTTGATGCCAGGACCCTGATCGCTGGCTTGGATGGATACCCCATGTCGACCATCGGCTTCAAGACTCTCGAGTAGAATCTCACCATGGCCGGCGTATTTGAGAATATTCGTAGCCAGTTCACTCACTACAGTTCCCACCTCGCCGCGCTCGTTAGCAGGAAAGTCCGGCAGAAAATCGTCCCTTTGGCAGGCCAAAACGGCCAGGGTTACATGACTCTGCTGTCGGATCTTGAAACGCAGGCTGCGAGGTACAGGCAAAGCAGGCTGTTCATCCATACAGACGAAGGGCACTAGCCATGGTTTGGGAAAAGTTGAGGAAAGGTGGTTCCACCGGTATCGACGCCAGATAGGCAGCAACCCCAGGCTGGATGCCAATGAGTGTGGTTGAGCTTCCCAGAATTTTATTGCAGATGGCCAATTGCCCGAGGGCTTCAAAATCGCCACCATCAATCAGAGGAACCGCACTCAGGTCAAAGAGAACAGCGCGGATCGGTTTGCGGGCCAGCCATGCCCCTACCTGCTCTCGTGTGTCCGACATGATTTGCTCGGAAAGAGCCGGAGGAAATGTCACAATCAACAGATCTTTGACCTGAGCGATCGGAATCGGTTGCGCATTCTGATCCATGCCAATCACAATCTGATGCTTTCACCCTGTGGCTCAGCCTCTCCCTTGGCCATGCTGTTGCTATTGAAGGCTGCCACTTGTTTCAAGGCGATCCGAAATGCATCGCGCAAGGTGGATGTGGTGCGCACTTCGCCTACATCCACGCCAAGATCCACCATGGTGTGCGCAATGGTTGGAGACAGTCCTGAGATGATCGTCTCGCAGCCCATAAAACGTGTCGCCTTGGTGATTTTCACCAGTTGATTGGCTACAGCGGTATCAACCGTGGGCACTCCGCTGATATCAAGAATAAAGATCTTCGACTGATGTTCGCTGATCCGAAGTAGTGTTTTGCGCATCACATCATCCGTTCGGGTTGAATCCACAACTCCCACGAGTGGAAGCAGCAGAATGCCGTCCCAGATTGGGGTTACTGGCGTCGACATTTCCTGCAGGGCCCGATCCATCTCATCGCGGATTTGCTCGGATTCCTGCGCTTGCTCCAGGGCAACGGCCAAGGCCTTGGCCTTGATGTCGATCTCTTCGTTGGCACGAACGCTCTCGGTGATGTCGGTTGCAAACTTCACAACCCTGATCACATTTCCCTTTTGATCAAAGATCGGGTTGTAACTGGCCTCCAGCCAGACGCAGCTCCCATCCTTGCGTAATCTTTCGAATCGGCCGGGCACGAAATCGCCTGCTGCCAGTGAGGCCCAGAAGTCAAGATACTCGCTTGATGCTGAGTGCTCAGGTCTTGCAAAGATTCGGTGATGTTTGCCGATAACTTCATCGTGCTGATACCCCATGATGTCGAGGAACCTTTCATTGCAGCGAAGAATTGTGCCTCTGGGATCAAATTCGATCACCGCTGTTGAGCGCTCCAGTGCCGTGGTCATTCCGGCCATGGACATATACGCCTGCTTGCTGGCGCTGGCATCAGTTGCTATGGCCAAGCATGTGGTTTGTTGTGAGACAGCATCCTTGACTGGAATGAACAGAATAATCAGCCAGGACTCTGTTTGGTTCTTATTGCGACAACCGAATGACTCTGTGGCGCAACTACCATCGTGCAGTGTTTGAAAAAACGTTTCCCGCTCTTCAGTGCTCAAACGCGATGCATCAAGGAGTTGCCAGCAATCAAGGCTTTGGAGCTCCTCCAGGCTGTATCCCGTCAGAGCGGCGAAATGGTCGTTCGCCCACCGAATCTTTCCCGACAGCTCAAGTTCAACCAGGCATTGGCTTGCGCTCAGGGTCTTCAGGATCTCCTCGGACTTCTGAGCCGAAAATTCTGAGCCTGTCATTGCTGCCTTTTGGACATTCGCTTCACAATGCCAGATTGTGTTTGCCGTTGCAACGCATCTTGCGTTTTTTTATTCCTATTTCGTTTCGAAAGGCTGAGTCCAACCTGCAGAGCTCTGGAAACACGCACCAGCGCAGCCTTGCGTGTGCAGGAACATGACCGAGTAATGCGCCAGCGCAATGGGGTCTGGCGGCTGAGTGAGCAGTGGCTTGATCCGCAGCGGCCCCGGGCCTTCACCCAGGCTCTGATGGACCTGAGCCCAATCGACTGCAGGCCATGCCATCCGTGCTTCGGTTTTTGTTCATGGCTCGGATACCGCGCTGCCTGAGCTGGCGGCACTTCCGCTCAGCCGTTGGACGGAAGGGCGTCACCCTGCTGACCGGCTCGATTCATCGGGGTCCACTTCTGTTGGGCGAGGAGCTGAACAAGCGGGGCGACCCGTGGTTGTTTCGGCGGGAGTGCGAGGTGGTGTTCAACGGCGGTGTGAGACATCCCTGGGGCGCGCTGTTATCGGGGAGGGGTAAGCAACGGCTTAAGCGGTTGAACCTGCTTCCTGACCCCGTTGGCTTTGTGAGCTTGCTGGTGTGATTACCGTGAATTCGGCGGTTTCCTCCTTGGAGGGCAAGCCAACTCACACATCCAAAAACACGAGATCCCCTGCCACAGCAGAGGTTTTGACATGCCAGGACCCAGATTTGAACTGGGGACACGGCGATTTTCAGTCGCCTGCTCTACCAACTGAGCTATCCCGGCCCGTCGCCTCAGCGACTGGGTGATCTTAGATCACGGCCTTCTCGGCCCTGGAGCCTCTGGCGGGGGTGCGGGCAAGGCAGGCCACCCCCAGCACAGGCCAGCCATGGCGCTCCAGGCAGCGGGTCGCCTCTCGCGCCGTGGCGCCACTGGTGAGGATGTCGTCAACGATCAGCACCGGTTGTGGGCGATGACGGGCTCCGCTGGTTGCCAGCGCGAAGGAGCCCTGCTGGTTGCGCAGCCGCAGCTGGCGGCCCAGGCGATGCTGGCCCAGCACCGCACGGCTTCGTTGCAGCAGATCCAGGCGCCGCAGGCCCAGCAGGCTGGCCAGCCCATCGGCGATCAGCCCCGGCAGAGGATTGCTGCGTTGCTTCCAGCTCGGCACCGGCACCAGCAGGGGCCTCTGCAGCAGCGCCTGGCGCAAGGCCATCGCCAGCGGCATGAGCAGGGCACGGATCACCCTGTCATCGCTCCGGCGCCTCTGGTTCAGCAGCGTCGCGCGCAGTTCGCCGTCGTAGGGGGCGCTGGCCCACCAGGGCAGGGGCCAGCTGCCGCTCAGCCCCTGCGGCGGCAAGGCCAGACGCTCCTGGCAGCGCAGGCAGAGCGGATCGCTGCCGGCCCCGGGCGGGGGGATGCGCCGGCAGAGGGGGCAGGGCCTGGCGATGAGCCAGTCGAGGCAGATCCGGGGGATGCGCCTCCGGAACGGAATGAACAAGACAGGAGCTGGCGGCGCGGCGGAGCCGCAGACCTTCAAGCCTTCCCCGGCAACGACCGCAGCATCGCCACCAGGGTGCGGTGGGCATCCTCGCTGTCCTGCAGCGTGTGGTCGAAACGGATCTCCAAGACGCTTCCATCCACCTCAAGCCGCATCAGTTCGGGCGTCACGGCCCGCATTTCGGCCTGCTCGGCCTCCTGCCTGCCCCCGTAGTGACGGGCATAGGCCAGCACCGCCTCGGCATGGTCCTTGTTCATGTGGGAGCAGATCCGCTCACTGACGGCGGGGGTAAGCGGATCGGCGGCCATCGGGACGATGCGGAACTGCAGCTGATTCTGGATTCAGGCGGCCCCGAAACGCTGCCACAGCAGCCAGGCCAGCCGCAGGCCGCTGTAGCTCACGTAGCCGGCCAGCACCACGAACAGGGCCATCGAGACAAAGGATCCGAGCTTCTGATTCATGGCGCCGCTGTGGAGGGTTCCATCCTGGCCCCTGCCCGCAGCGCCAGAAGCGCCATGCCCAGTGCCGCCGAGCGTTCGGGCCGCTGCAGCACGGGGATGCCGAGAGCCCGTTGCCTCAGGGCTCGCCACTGGGGATTGCGGGCGCCACCGCCGAGGCTGATCACCCGGCGCACGGGCGGCGCGCCAAGCTGCTGCAGCCTCTGCCAGCCCTGTCGCTCCAGCTCCGTCAGCCCCTCAAGCAGGGCCTGCAGGTAGCGCGCATCGCTGACGGGCCTTGGATCGAGCCGGGGTTCGAGCTCGGGATCATCCACCGGGAAGCGCTCCCCCCGGCCTGGCAGGGGCAGCAGATCGAGGCCCGTGGGGCGATCGGGATCGATCTGGCGGCTGAGCTCACCGATCTGCTCGTCGTTGAAGAAACGGCGCAGGATTCCAGCTCCGGCATTGGAGGCACCGCCCAGCAGCCAGCGCCCATCCACCCGGTGACAGCTCACGCCGGGCGCCTGGATCGGCCTCTCCACAAACTGCTTCAGCACCAGGGTCGTGCCCAGCACGGTGATCCCATCTCCCGGCTGCGGATCGGCGGCAAGCACAGCGGCATTGGCATCGGTGCTGCCCGCCACCACGCGGCAGTGGGGCGGCAGCCCGAGGCTCTGGCAGGCTGCCGCTCCCAGCTCGCCGAGCACGCTGCCGCTGGGGCGGATCCGCGGCAGTTCGGCCGCCCAGGGCTGGGCGGCGATCGTGCCCGCCCAGCGCTGGTGTTGCAGATCCCAGCCCAGGCGCAGGTTGTTGCCCTCTTCGCCCCAGCGCAGGTCGCCCAGCAGCCAGCCCATCAGCCAGTCGGCCTGATGGCGCAGCACCAAGCCTGGCTCCTGAGAGTCGCCGGCCAGCAGCCGCAGGGCTCGGGCCAGGCTGCCGCTGGCGCTGGCGGCGGGACTGGCGGAATCCCCCGTCAGCCGGAGCGCCTCGGCAGCCTGCTCCGGGCAGCTGTGGTGGTAGGGCAGGGCCAAACCCGCTTCACCCGCCAGCAGCTGGCCATCGCTGCGGCAGCGCAGCAAGGTGCCGGAGGTGCCGGCGATGGCAATGGCGGCCACCCGCCGGCGCCATTCCGCCGGCAGCACGGCCACGAGGGCAATCAGGCCCTCCCGCCAGCCGCGGGGATCGCTGAAGGGGCGGGGATAGGGAGAGCTGTGCTCGATCAGCAGCTGAGGTGGTCCGTCATCGCCGCCAGACACCAGGGCGATGCGCAGGCCGCTGCTGCCGAGATCAAGCCCCAGCCCCAGCGGCGACACGGGAGGCGGTGGCCTGGCGCAGCGTTTCGGCGATCGCCGTCACGTTCTCCCAGGGGAGATTCAGATCGGAGCGGCCGAAGTGGCCGTAGGCGGCCACGTCCTGATAGAAGCGGCCGCCGCGCTGCTGGGGCAGATCCCGCAGCCCGAAGCTCTCGATGATCGCCCCGGGGCGCAGATCGAAATGCTCCTGCACCAGGGCGGTGAGGTCGGCATCGGCCAGCCTGCCGGTGCCGAAGCTCTCCACCAGGATGCTGGTGGGGCGGGCCATGCCGATCGCATAGCTCAGCTGCACCTCGGCGCGGCGGGCCAGGCCGGCGGCAACCAGGGCTTTGGCCACATAGCGGGCGGCATAGGCGGCCGAGCGGTCCACCTTGGTGGGATCCTTGCCGGAGAAGGCGCCACCGCCGTGGCGGGCGTAGCCGCCGTAGGTGTCGACGATGATCTTGCGGCCGGTCAGCCCCGCATCCCCCTGGGGACCGCCGACCACGAACTTGCCGGTGGGGTTCACCAGGAAACGGGTGCTGTCCTGCGCTGGCCGCAGCGCCAGGTCGGCGGTGGCGGGCTCCACCACATGGCGCCACAGGTCGGCGGCGATCCGATCGCGCAGGGCCTTCTCCTCGCTGATCGAGCGGCCATCCGGCAGGGCGATCTCGGCGGTGTGCTGGGTGGAGATCAGGATCGTGTCGATCGCCACAGGCACGCCGTCCTCGTAAACCACGCTCACCTGGGTCTTGCCGTCGGGGAGCAGGTAGTCGAGGCTGCCGTCGTGGCGGACATGGGCCAGACGCCGCGCCAGGCGGTGGGCCAGGCTGATCGGCAGGGGCATCAGCTCGGGCGTTTCATCGCAGGCGTAGCCGAACATGATTCCCTGGTCGCCGGCGCCGATGCGATCGAGCGGATCGCCTTCGTGGTCGTCGGCCTCATTGACACCCTGGGCGATGTCGGGGGATTGCTGGTCGAGGGCGATCAGCACGGCGCAGCTGCGGGAATCGAAGCCGCCTGCCTTGGCGCCGCTGTAGCCGATGCGCTCGATCACGCCCCGCACCAGGGTGTTGAAATCGACCCGCGCCTGGGTGGTCACCTCGCCGGTGATCAGGCAGAGGCCGGTGTTGACCACCGTTTCGCAGGCCACACGGCTGGTGGGGTCCTGGCTGAGCAGCGCATCGAGGACCGCATCGCTCACCTGATCACAGATCTTGTCGGGATGCCCCTCCGTGACCGATTCCGAGGTGAAGACGTAACGACCCATGCCGCTCCGGAGCTGAACAGAGAACCGAGCCTATGCCTTCGACGGTCGACGGCCCGTGTGCGTGGACACGCCCCCTGGGGCCATTCAGTCGCCTGCCACCGTCAGATCGTCCCAGTGGTGCAGCTGGGGCACGCCCTCCTCCAGGGGCGGCGGCTGACGCCAGCCCGCCCGGTAGCCCAGCACGACGGGCACCCCGGCAGCGCGGGCCATGCGCAGGTCGCTGTTGGCATCGCCGATCAGGGCGCAGCGGCTGGCCGAGACACCCAGCAGCCCACAGAGGCCATGGACCGCACCGGGTTGCGGCTTGGCGGGCCGATGGTCGGCGCTCCAGAGGCCCTGGAAATGGTGCTTCAGCTGATGGTTGGCCAGGAAGGCCTCAATCCCCTCCTGGTGATCGTTGCTGATCACGGCGCAGCGCAGCCCGGCCTGCCGCAGCCGCTCCAGCAGGGCATGGAGCCCCGGGGTGGGATGGGGGCGCGCCGCGCTGCCCTGGCCGTGCAGCCCATCGGTGCGGCTGAAGACCAGTTCACTGATCTCCAGCGCCTCGGGCCAGCCCAGGCCCACCATCGCCAGCGCTGTGGCGGTGGAGATCAGGTTGTGATCGCGGCTGGCGACCGCCGTGGTGCCGGCCGGATGGATCCCCTCCTCCTCGAGCCCGTAGGCGCGCCGCAGCAGGTTCTCGAGCTCGGTTCCCCTGGCGGCGGCAAGCGGCGGATCGATCGCCTGCAGACAGTGAAAGACCCTGGCCTCAGCCAGGGTCTTCAGCATCGGTTCGCTGTGGCTGAGGGTGCCGTCCTTGTCGAACAGCACCGCCTCAATGGCAGCGGGCCTGGTGGGATCGCTCGGATCGCTGCCCAGGGGCAGGCCGCGGTGGAGCAGATGCATGCGGAGATCGGAGGGCGTCAGTCGATGCCCATGCCCACAGGCTCACCGTCCTCGGATTGCTCGAGCAGCATCTGCTTGTAGCGGGCAGCCATCTCCTCGGCCTTTTCGAACACCTTCTGGGGATCGCTGAGCATGTCGCCGGGCTCGGGCTCGAGGGCCTTGGTCGAGAGGGAGATCCTGCCCCGCTCGGCGTCGAGATCGATGATCATCACCTTCATCTGATCGTTGACATTGAGCACCGTGTGCGGTGTTTCGATGTGCTCGTGGCTGATCTCGGAGATGTGCAGCAGACCACTGACCCCTCCGATGTCGATGAAGGCGCCATAGGGCTTGATGCCGCGCACCGTGCCGAGCACCACTTCGCCCACCTCGAGCCTGTTCATCTTGCGCTCCACCAGAGCGCGGCGATGACTCAGCACCAGACGGTTGCGCTCCTCATCCACCTCCAGGAATTTGAGGGGCAGGAAGTCGGCGACGAGCTCCTCCTTGGCCTTGCGGGTGCTGATGTGGCTGCCGGGGATGAAGCCGCGCAGGCCTTCCACCCGCACCAGAGCACCACCACGGTTGGTGGCGAACACCTCGCTGTAGATGGTGGCGTCTTCTTTCTGCAGCTGACGCACCCGCTCCCAGGCGCGCATGTATTCGATGCGGCGGATCGAAAGGGTCAGCTGGCCGTCTTCATTCTCCTCGCTGATGATGAAGAACTCACGCACCTCACCGGGCTCGAGCACATCGGAGAGGTGCTCCACCCGATTGATCGACACCTCCTGCAGCGGCATGAAGGCTGCCGTCTTGGCGCCGATGTCGATCATCGCGCCCTTGGATTCCAGGGCGAAGACCGTGCCGTTGACGACGTCTCCTGGCTTGAAGTTGTAGTCGTACTTGCTGAGAAGGGCCGCAAAGTCATCGAGGGTGAAACCCACACCCTCCCCGGCGCTGGCGGCACTGACCCGGCTGCTGGAGACATCCGCAGAAGGCACATCCTCAAAAGCCTCGAGTTCGAGGGCGTCGTCCTCGATGTCGGCTTCGGATGGGATCAGGGTCTCGAGCTCGCTCGTGGGGGTCAGGGTCATGGAACGTCGGCGGCCTGCCTGGGGCAGTGCGAAGGGATGGCACAGACCCCCCGCCTGCGGAGCCGATGCGATCTCCAAACCTAGCAAGCAGGTGGATCTCCCCATGCCGATCGGCAACGGGGCGATGCCGCAGAGCTGCTGCCGCTCACGCCGGCCGCCAGCCTCAGACGGCTGCCCGGTCTCAGACAGCTGCCCGGTCTCAGACAGCCACCAGATCGCCCTGACCCTGCCGCCTGAGGCTGGGGCGACTCAGCCCCTCGAGCGTGGCGACGAAATCACTGACGCTCTGGAACTGGCGATAAACCGATGCAAAACGCACGTAGGCCACCTCGCTCATCTCACGCAGCCGCTCGAGCACCAGCTCACCGATCTCGCTGCTGCTCACCTCCCGGTTGCTGCGCTGCTGCAGCGCCAGTTCGATGTCCTCGACCACCGCTTCGAGCTGGGAGGGGTCCAGACCGGTCTTCTCGCAGGCCCTGAGCACCCCGTGCAGCAGCTTGGAACGATCAAACGTTTCACGGGTGCCGAGCCGTTTGATCACGGTGATCGGAACGGTTTCCACCCGTTCATAGGTGGTGAAACGGAATTCGCAGTTGAGGCATTCACGGCGGCGGCGGACGCTGCGGCCAGCATCGGCACCACGGGATTCGAGCACCCGGCTGTCGGTGTGTTGGCAGGAGGGGCATTGCATCCCCGGACTCACCCCGCGTAAACCTTTAACAAGTGTAGACAGGATCTGATCACCGGGAAAGGGCTCTTTCCCGAAGGGACCTGATGGCATGAAAAAGCCCCCGCCGAAGCGGGGGCTGGATGGGGAGTGAACACTCCCTGTTTGGGCTCATTTGCCGATCTTCGGGGGATCGCGGAAGGCGATGGCGAAGAAGAGGGTGGCGATGGCCAGGGTGAGGATGAGGATGTAAGCGAAGCTCTCCATGGGAGTCCGGCGGGTGAGGAGGGAGGCTGAGGATCAGCCGAGAGTGGATCCAGCCGGGGGCACGTAACCCTCGGGCAGACGGCGGGTCGACTTGTCGCCGAGCTTCTGGAACAGGCCGAATTCCACCTGATCGCCCAGATCCGGGTCGATACCGGCGAACACATCGCGGTAGAGGGTGCGGGCACCATGCCAGATGTGGCCGAAGAAGAAGAGCAGGGCGAAGGTGGCGTGGCCGAAGGTGAACCAGCCGCGCGGTGAGCTGCGGAAGGTGCCGTCGGAGTGATAGGTCTCGCGATCGAACTCGAACGCTTCACCCAGCTGGGCCTTGCGGGCCAGACGCTTCACATCGGCGGCATCGGTGAAGCTCTGGCCGTTGAGAGCTCCGCCGTAGACGGTGGCGGTCACACCCTGCTGCTCGAAGGAATACTTGGCTTCGGCGCGGCGGAAGGGAATGTCGGCGCGGACGATGCCCTGCTCATCCTCGAGAACCACGGGGAAGTTCTCAAAGAAGTTGGGCAGGCGGCGCACCTGAAGCTCACGACCCTGACTGTCGGTGAAGCTGATGTGGCCGAGCCAGCCGGTGGGTAGGCCGTCACCATTGACCATCGGGCCGACGCGGAACAGACCGCCCTTGGCAGGGCTGTTGCCGACGTAGTCATAGAAGGCCAGCTTCTCAGGAATGGCCCCGTAGGCCTCGGTCTTGCTGGAGCCGTTGTCGAGAGCCGTCTGCACCCGACGGTTGATCTCGGTCTTGAAGTAGCTCTGATCCCATTGGTAACGGGTGGGGCCGAACAGCTCGATCGGCGAGGCTGCCGAGCCGTACCACATGGTGCCCGCCACGATGAAGGCCGCGAAGAACACGGCGGCGATGGCGCTCGCCAGCACGGTCTCGATATTGCCCATGCGCAGAGCCTTGTAGAGGCGCTCCGGCGGGCGGGTGGTGATGTGGAAGATGCCGGCCACGATGCCGACGATGCCTGCAGCGATGTGGTGGGCCACGATGCCGCCCGGATTGAAGGGGTTGAAGCCCTCAGGTCCCCAGGCGGGCTGCACCGCTTCGATATGACCGTTGAGTCCGTAGGCATCCGTCACCCACATCCCCGGCCCGAAGACCCCGGTGAGATGGAAGGCGCCGAAGCCGAAGCAACCGAGGCCAGCGAGCAGCAGGTGGATGCCGAAGATCTTGGGAAGGTCCAGCGCCGGCTCACCGGTGCGGGGGTCCTGCCAGATCTCCAGATCCCAGTAGGTCCAGTGCCAGATCGCGGCCAGGAACAGCAGGCCACTGAAGATGATGTGGGCGGCGGCCACACCCTCGAAGCTCCAGAAGCCGGGGTCGACTCCGGTCTCACCGGTGATGCTCCAGCCACCCCAGCTGCCTGTCACGCCCAGGCGTGCCATGAAGGGCATGACGAACATCCCCTGGCGCCACATGGGGTTGAGCACCGGGTCGGAGGGATCGAAGATGGCGAGCTCATAGAGCGCCATGGAGCCGGCCCAGCCGGCGACCAGAGCGGTGTGCATGAGGTGCACCGCGAGCAAGCGGCCCGGGTCGTTGATAACGACCGTGTGCACCCGGTACCAGGGCAATCCCATGGGGGTCAGATCTGGGTGGAGTGGTGATCGGACAAGCCGATCCGTCAGGCGATGGTAAGGGGTGCGGATGGCCGCACGGGAGCGCGGTAACGGACCGCAACTGCCCTGACCCGACGCCGCCCCAGAATGGACTCACCCACCGGCGCTGACGCCGGGCTTCTGCAAGGGGCCCGGCTGCCCTGCAGGCCCGAAGCCGCCGCCCCTTTGCCCCCGAACGCCATGCCTGTGATCCGATTCCTGCGCGAAGGCCACGATGTGGAGTGCTACCCGGGTGAGAACCTGCGCGAGGTGGCCCTGCGGGAGGGCATCGAGCTCTACGGCCTCAAGGGAAAGCTGGGCAACTGCGGTGGCTGCGGCCAGTGCATCACCTGCTTCGTGGACGTGGAAGGCGCCTCCCCCATGGCCCTCAGCCAGCGCACCGCGGTCGAGGAGCGCAAACTGCGGGGCCGGCCGCAGACCTGGCGCCTGGCCTGCCAGTCGCTGGTGGAGCAGTCGCTGGTGGTGCTGACCCGGCCGCAGCTGGGGATGGGCAACCGCGAAGCAGCACTGGCGGCGGCACTGGCCGAGCCCCTGCCGGCCGGTCCCACCGCCTGGCCGGCCCCACCGGAGAGCGACCAGGAAGACGTGCAGGAGGATGCCGCCGCAGCGCAGAGCGGCGTCGACGAAGCCTCAAGCACAACGAGCGGTGAAGGGGCCGGCGATGGGCCCGAGGAGCGGTGATACGGTCTGCAGGCTCTCCCCGACAGCCATGGAAACCAACGATCTCGGTTTCGTTGCCAGCCTCATGTTCGTGCTGGTTCCGGCCGTCTTCCTGATCATCCTCTACATCCAGACCAACAGCCGCCAGGGCGGCTGACGCCGCGGCTGCCGGGATCAGCCCGCTGGATTCAGCGCCGGCCTTCAGGCTCGCGCACCAGCAGAACGGGCGCCTGGGCATGCACCCGGATGTAATCGCTCACCGAGCTGCCCAACAGCCGATCGAGATCGACCAGCCCCTTGGCGACCAGCGGCCGCCTGTCCTGGGAGGCGATCACCACCAGATCCGCCCGGGTCTCCTCCACGGCAGCGCAGACCGTGCGGCCGATGTCGCCGCTGCGGTGCAGGGGAGTCATCGTCACCCCGAGGCTGCGGGCCCGCTGCACCGCCTTCTCCAGCACCTCATCGGCGGGGTTGCGTCCACCCCGTGAAGGGGTGATGTCCTGCCGGGTGACATGCACGCCGGTGAGGCTGCCGCCGGGGATCCCCCGCACCAGCTCACAGGCCAGCGCGATGGCGTCATCACCGACGCCGGTTCCGTCCACGGTGACCAGTACGCGGTTGATGGCGCGCACATAGAGGTCATCGCGCACCAGCAGCATCGGCCTGGTGGAGAGCTGGAAGACGTACTGGCTGGCGCTGTTGGCCAGGATCGACTGCAGCCGGCCCAGGCCGCGCGAGCCCATCACAATCAGATCGGCGTCGATCTCATCGGCCACCCGCAGCACGGTCTGCTTGGTGTCGCCCTGTTTCACCAGCGTGGTGGCCTCGGCAGGGGCGAGCCCGATGCGCTGGAGCCCCTCCTGCAGCAGGCCCTCGGTACGCCGGCGGTGATCCTCCAGGTCGCTGCCGCCCTGTTCGGGAATCACATGCAGCAGGGTCACCCGCGCCTGCCGGCAAGGGGAGATCTCACGCAGCATCCGCACCATGTCCTCGACCTGGCCCTTGCCGGAATCGGCGACGAGAAGATTGCGGAACACGGGCCTATGGAAAGCTGGCGTCGTCAGCCTATGGCCGTTCACCTGGACCTCAGCCCGCGCCGGCGGAAGCTTGATGCAAATCCCTCCATCAACCCCTGATGCCCCGCAGGGGGTGCATCCCTGGATCCTGCGGCGGCGTGTTCTGCCCCAGCACACCGATCACGCCGGCGTGATGTGGCACGGCGCCTATCTGGCCTGGCTGGAGGAGGCGCGGATCGAGGCGCTGGCATCGGTGGGGCTGGCCTACAGCGATCTCTCCGCCAGGGGGCTGGAGCTGCCGGTGGTGTCGCTGTCGATCGATTACCGCCAGGCACTGCTGCACGGCGATGCGGTGGAACTGCAGAGCGTGGTGATGCCGCGGCAGGGGGTGAAACTGCCCTGGCGCAGCCGCTTTCTCGGCCGGGATGGGGTACTGGCGGCGGAGGCCCGGGTGGAGCTTGTGCTGGTGGATCTCTCCGGAGGCGCTGATCGGCGGCGCCTGCTGCGCCATCTGCCTCCCGATCTCGCCGCGGCCGTGGACGCCCTGACGCGCGGAGCGAGCCCTGTCGTGGGATAGTATTTTTGTACTGTCAATAGGGCGTTGGGATGGTCGGTTGCCAGGGGCGGGCCCAGGGCCTCGGCTGCACCAGGGAGTCACGGGATGAATCGGCAACGCCCGCCGGCGTCGATGGGCAGGGCAGCCGCCGGGAGCAACGCCTCTGGCAGATGCTCTGGAGCGCCTGTCCAGGGGTGGGGGTGGTGCGGATCGCGCAGCTGGAACGGGAGTTCACCGGGCTGGAGGCCGCCTGGTGGACGCCTTGCGAGCTTCTGGCCAGCCGCTGCGGCTGGTCGGCTCTGCTGCTGCACGCGGTGGAGGCGTATCGGCGCTCCTGGGGCAGCGACCCCCTGGCGCAAGCGAACCGTCGCTGGCGCGGCGGCCGGGGGGTGCTGGTGCCCGGCGATGGATCCTGGCCCTCCGGCCTCGCGGCACTGCAACGTCCTCCCCTCTGGCTGCACTGGCAGGGGCGCGGCAGCCTCTGGCCTCTGCTGGCCAGGCGAGCGGCCATCGCCGTTGTGGGCACGCGCCAGCCTTCCGCCCATGGGCTGCGCATGGCCCACCGCATCGGCGCCCAGCTGGCCGCCCATGGCTGGCCGGTGGTCAGCGGCCTGGCGGAAGGGGTCGATGCCGCGGCCCATGAAGGCTGTCTGGCGGCGCAAGGAGCACCGGTTGCCGTGCTGGGTACGCCCGTGCAGCGGGTCTATCCCAGCCACCACCGGCAGCTGCAGGGCCGCGTGGGCCGTCAAGGGCTGCTGGTGAGCGAATGGCCCGCCGGTGCCCCGGTGCGACCCGGCCATTTCGCCAGCCGCAACCGCCTGCTGGTGGCCCTGGCGGCAGCCGTGGTGGTGGTGGAGTGTCCTGAGGAGAGTGGCGCCCTGCTGTCTGCCGAGCTGGCCTGGAGCCTCGGGCTCCCCCTCTGGGCGGTACCCGGCGATGCCGGCCGCACCTCCTCCCTGGGCAGCAACCTGTTGCTCTGCCGCGGTGCCACGCCGCTGGTGCGCCCTTCAGATCTCACCGATCAGCTCGGTCCTGGGCCCCTGTTCGGCAGGCCTGCGCACACCGGAGAGCGCCGCGGCGCCTCCCCACGGCCGGGCAGTCCAGAAGCCCTGGTGCTGGGATCCATCGATGAGGAAGCCAGCCTGGAGACCCTGCAGTCGAGGCTGAATCTGCCGGAGCCCCTGCTCTCCACCAGCCTGCTGCAGCTCGAGCTGGCCGGCCTGGTGGAGGCCCTCCCCGGGCTCTGCTGGAGGCGCTGTTGAGCGCCATGCCCACGAGCCCCTGCCCCACGATGGGTGGATCGAGGCGTTTCCAACGTCTGAGGATGGTGATGGCTGCCGCGAAGATCGCAAAGGGGGCGGAGCAACTCAGCGGACATGAGCTGCTGGGCTGGCGACGCCGCCTGTTGGCCTCGGAGGGCCGCCGCCCTGCCGATCCTGCCGATCTCGACTGGCTGCTGGATCTGGCCGGTGGCCTGGGTGGCGCTGAGCGTCAGGCGCTCTGGCTGCATCCCGAGCGCCCCGTGCAGCTCCAGTGCTCTCTGACCGCGATCGCCGATCTGTGGCGGCAGTACCGGGCCAGCGACCAACCGCTGCAATATCTGCTGGGCCGCTGCCCCTGGCGCGATCTGGAGCTGACCGTGGGCCCCGGGGTGCTGATCCCCCGTCAGGAGACGGAGCTGCTGGTGGATCTTGCCCTGCAGCTGCTGCCCGCTGCGCAGCCCGGAGCCCGGCTGCACTGGGCGGATCTGGGCACGGGGAGCGGAGCCCTTGCCATTGCCCTGGCGCGGGCCTTGCCGGACAGCACCGGTCTGGCGGTGGAGGCTTCTGAGCCGGCGTTGGCGATCGCTGCGTGCAACCTGACCCGTTGGGTCGCCGGCAGCCTGGTTCCCGCCGCAACCGGTCTCCAGCCCGCTCACGCCCGGGCAGCCCAGGTCTCGCCAACGCCCCCCCTGCAGCTGCTGCAGGGCGACTGGTGGCAACCTCTGAAGCCCTGGTGGGGCCGCCTGCAGCTGGTGGTGAGCAATCCTCCGTACATTCCCAGCGCGGTCTGCGATGGGCTCGATCCGGTAGTGCGCGACCACGAACCCCGGCAGGCCCTGGACGGCGGCGGCGATGGGCTGGATTCGATCCGCGCGATCGCGGCCGGCGCCCCCCTGGCCATGGCCCCCGGGGGTCTGCTGCTGCTGGAGCATCACCACGATCAGAGCGGCTCGGTGCTGGAGCTGCTGCGAGACAGCGGCTTCGGGGATGTGCAGGCCCATCGCGATCTGGAGGGGGTCGAGCGCTTCGCGAGCGGCCGCTGGAGGGTGAGCCCGTGACCAGCCCCAGCCGATCCCAGGCCGATCTGGAGGGCCGTGCCCTCGAGCCGGCTGCCATCGCCGCCCATCTCGCCGCCGGCGAGGCCGCCCTGCTGCCCACCGACACCCTCCCGGCCCTGGCCGCGGTGCCCTCTGCGGCGGCACATCTGTGGGAACGCAAGCAGCGACCCGCTGACAAACCGCTGATCCTGATGGGGGCGGATCTGGATCAGCTCATCGCCCTGCTCGCTGTTCCCTGGCGGCAGGAGTGGCTGGAGCAGGCGCGTCGCCACTGGCCAGGGGCCGTGACCCTGGTGCTGCCGATCGGCGGAGCCCTCACCGATCTGCTGCACCCCGGCGGGCAGAGCCTCGGTCTGCGCATCCCCGATTGCCCGCCACTGCGGTCGCTGCTGCGCCTCTGCGGCCCGCTGGCCACCAGCAGCGCCAACCGCTCCGGGCAACCAGCGGCGCGAACCGCCACGGAAGCCGCTGCGCAGTTCCCCGATCTGCCGCTGCTGGGTCCCCTCCCCTGGCCTGGCTGTTCCGGCCAGGCCAGCGCCGTCTGGCGCTGGCAGGGAGAGGGCAGCGGCGATCAGCCCTGGACGGTGCTGCGGCCAGGAGCCATAGCCCCGCCGTCAGGGCGTGATGCCATGCCAGGGCCGCTCTGATGGCGCTGCTGGTGCTGCTGGTGGTGATCGGCCTGCTGCTGGATCACTGGCTGCTGGCGCCGCTGGGCGCCGTTCTCACCCCGCTGCTCCATGGCTCATGGGCACCCTGGGCGCTGCTGCTGGCCGGGGCCTGGCTGCTCGCAGGCCATCAACGGCAACGCTGAGGTGATCGACCCAGCGGGGCTCAGGTGGCGCCGACAATCCGCTGGAACATGTAGCCCATGCCCCGCGCCGTGATGATCAGCTCCGGATTCTCCGGGTCTTCCTCCAGCTTGGCCCGCAGCCTGGAGACATGCACATCCACCACCCGCGTATCGGCGTGACGTTCGGGGGTGTAACCCCAGATCCGGGTGAGGATGTCGGCCCGGCTGAGCGGTTCACCGGAGCGGCTGAGCAACAGCTCCAGCAGCCCGAATTCCATCCCGGTGAGGCGGATGCGCTCCTCGCCGCGGAACACCTGGCGCTTGGCGGTGTTGATCCGCAGCCCACCGACCTCGATGCCCTGGGAGGCGATCGCCCGGGTGGTACCCCCCTGGCTCGACTGGCTCTGCACCCGCCGCAGCACGCAGCGGATCCGCGCCTCGAGCTCCTTGGGGCTGAAGGGCTTCATCAGGTAGTCATCCGCTCCCAGCTCCAGGCCCAGGATCCTGTCCTTCACTTCGGAGAGGGCCGTGAGCATCACGATCGGCACGTCCGAGGTCTTGCGCAGCTCCTGCACCACGCCGTAGCCATCCCGGCGCGGCATCATCACGTCCAGAACGACCAGATCGGGTTCCACCGCCGCGAAGGTCTCGAGAGCCTCCTCACCATCACTGGCGGTGGCCACCGTGTAACCCACCATCGTCAGGCGGGTCTCAAGGATCCGGCGAATGCTCGCCTCATCGTCGACCACAAGGATGGTGGCTTTGGGGGCCTGGCCTTCAGGTCCTCCTGCGGCGGTAACGCCGCTGGGAGCCGTGGGGCGCTGACCAGGGGAGGGGCTGGATGCACTCATGCTGGCGGTGGCGTGGCCGAAGACACTGAACCCAAGTAAGCGATCTTGTCAGATCCCTTCCCAGTCATCGGGAGGCTCGGGTTTGTCGCTGTCCTTCAGAGAGGGATAGGTGGCTCGGGTGAAGCCGCAGATCTCCTGGCGCACCCGGGCCCGGAACGGCGCCGCAGCGGCGGCATCGAGCACCGGGTAGTCGCGGTTGTCCGCAAACGGCTCACCCCGCAGGGGCCTGATCGGCGCTCCATCGGCAGTGGGAGCCGCGGCGCTGAAATCGTGCTCGATGACCCTGCCGGCGGCGGCGGCTTCGGCGGCCCAACGCTCGCGTTCTGCCTCGAAGGCCTTGGCCTTGAGCGTGTCCGGCAGACCCAGGACCGGCTGGTAGTAGCGCAGAGCCCGCAGTTCCTCGTCCAGCAGGATCGTCCAGGCCCCGACCTCACCGGGCTTCAGGGTGGTCTCCCTGGCCTGCAGGGCCTCAAGGTGCCTGCTGAGCCAGCGGTAGTGATTCTTGTCGCGGATGCTCTTGCGCTGGGCGGCCTTGCCGCTGAGGCGCTTCGGCAGCGCTGCCTCGGCCCGGCGCAGCAGCTGGCGCTCCTCCCGCTCGAGGTTGATCGCACCCCAGCGCTGGCGGTACTCCCACAGTTCCTCGTAGGTGCGCACCTCCTCTGCTGACCAGCCCAGGGACCGCAGCTCCTCGGCCCTGCTGCCTTCTTCCTTCGCCATGAATGATCCGGGTGCGGCGCTAGCCCAACAGGTTCAGACAGTAATGCCTGGTCCAGGAATGGGCTGAATGAGGCTGGACGCCGATTCAGCCCGCCGCACCGAACAGGTGACCCACCAGGGCCGTCAGCCCCATGGAGGCGGCCCCCCAGAGCAGCATGCGGCGTGAGGCGGGAAAGGCGGGAGCTCCACCGGCCCAGGCCGCCAGCCCCCCGAGACCCATCAGGCCGAGCAGAGCCACGGCGGTGGTGACCGGCGCGATCTGTTGCTGGGGCGCCAGCAGGATGGCGGCGAAGGGGAGCAGGGCGCCGAGCGCGAAGCTGCCGGCCGATGCACCGGCCGCCTGAAGCGGCCGTGCCTTGAGAGCCTCGCTCAGGCCGAGCTCATCACGGGCATGGGCGCCCAGGGCGTCATGAAGGGTGAGCTGCTCGGCCACCTGCCGGGCCAGAGCCGCATCCAGCCCACGGCGGCGGTAGATGTCGGTGAGCTCGGCGAGCTCGCCCGCCGGATCACTAGCCAGCTCCTGGCGCTCCCTGGCCAGATCCGCCGCTTCGGTGTCGGCCTGGGATTGCACAGAGACGAATTCACCGGTCGCCATGGACATGGCGCCGGCGACGGTCGCCGCCACAGCGGAAAGCAGCAGCGCCTGACGATCCGCTCCGGCGGCGGCGATTCCCACCGCCAGGCTGGAGACCGAGATGGTGCCGTCATTGGCGCCGAGCACGGCAGCCCTCAGCCAGCCGGTGCGGTGGCTGTTGTGCCGTTCGCGGTGATGGGGGAAGGGCATGGCGGTGGCGGGACGGCAGCCTGCTGCTGGGGCCGTTCCAGAATGGCGGCTGTACGGGGGCAAGGCCTTGCGAGGTGCCCACTCGCTGATCCCGGACCCGCCCCGGCAACGCCTGCTGCTGGCTGGGGGCGGCCACAGCCACGCCCTGCTGCTGCGGATGTGGGCGATGCGGCCCGCGCTGCGGCCGGCCGCCACCGACATCACCCTGGTGAGCCGCGCTGGATCCAGCCTGTATTCCGGCATGGTGCCGGGCCTGGTGGCGGGGCTCTACAGCAGACGCGCCTGCGCCATCGATCTGCCTCTGCTCTGCAGCCGCGCCGGCGTGCGCTTCGTGCTGGCGGAGATCACAGGCCTGGATTCCGCCGCGCGCCGCCTGCATCTGCGCGAGCGTCCGCCCCTGGGGTATGACCTGCTGAGCCTCGATGTGGGCGCCATCACGGCGGTACCCGCCTCCGCAACGGGACTGGCGGTCAAGCCGCTGGAGCCTTTTCTGCATTGGTGCGATCAGCTCCAGCCGGGGTCCCATCTGCGCATCAGAGGCGGGGGCGCCGCGGCGGTGGAGCTGGCGCTCGCCTTGCAGGCCAGGGGCCATCAGAGCCAGCTGCTGCTGCGCCACGATCAGCTGAGGCTGGGATCCCGGGCCGCCAACCGGGCTGGCGAACGGCTGCTGCAGCGGGCCGGTGTGGTGGTGCAGCGGCATGCACCCGAGGAGGCCGAGGCCGATCTGCTCTGCACCGGCAGCCGGGCTCCCGCCTGGCTGGCCGCGGCCGGCCTGCCGGTGGAAGCCGCGACCGGACGGGTGCTCATCGGCGCCGATCTGCGGGTGGAGGGCTGGCCGGATCTGCTCGCCAGCGGCGATTGCGCCCTGATCCGATCGGCGCCACGGCCGCCGTCAGGGGTGTGGGCGGTGCGGTCGGCCCCCGTGCTGGCGGTGAATCTGCAGCGGCTGCTGGAGCATCCCGGCAGCCCCTTGCAGATCTGGAGACCGCAGCGACGGGCCCTGCAGCTGCTGGCTGATGGCGGGGGCTGCCGTCCCTCGGCGGTGGCCCTTTGGGGGCCTCTGGCGCTGGGCCCCCACCGCTGGATCTGGAGGCTCAAGGATCGGATCGACAGGGGCTTCAGCGAGCGCCTGGGCCCGCAAGCTCCCGGTGGCTCTGCCGCGCACGCCGAAGCGTCGCATCCCGCCATGGCCTGCCGCGGCTGCGCGGCCAAGCTGGCGGCCGCTCCCCTGGAGGCGGCTCTGGCCAGGCTCGAGCCCTCCGGTCAGGCACCTCCTGCGCAGGACGCTGTGCCACTGGCGCGGACGGCTGATGGGGCGCTGCTGCTGCAGAGCGTCGATGGATTTCCCGCCTTGGTGGAGGACCCCTGGCTCAATGCCCGACTGACGACGCTGCATGCCTGCTCCGATCTGTGGGCCAGCGCTGCCGCTGTGGAGAGCGCCCAGGCCCTGGTGACCCTGCCCCAGGCCGGGAGCCTGGTGCAGGAGGAGCTACTGGTGCAGTGCCTGGCCGGCGTGCGCTCGGTGCTCGATCCGCTGGGGGCCCGGCTGATCGGTGGTCACACCCTCGAGGGCCGTGACGGCGCCGGGCTTTCGCTGGCCCTCTGCGTGCAGGGGCGGTTGGCTGCAGGGCGCTCCCCCTGGGCCAAGGGGCCCCTGAACCCCGGCGATGCCCTGCTGCTCAGCCGTCCCCTCGGCAGCGGCGTGCTGCTGGCGGCGGCGATGGCCGGGGCGGCCGATCCGCTCTGGATCGATGGCCTGCTGCAGGCGCTGCAGCAGAGCCAGGCGCCCCTTGTGGAGCTGCTGCAGGCCCACGGGTGCCATGCCTGCACCGATATCACCGGTTTCGGCCTCCTGGGCCATCTGGGGGAAATGCTGGCGGCAGGACCAGGCGTGCGTCTGAGCCTGGATGGGGCGGCGATTCCGGCCTGGCCGGGTGCCCTCGAGCTGCTGGCAGCCGGCCATGCCAGCAGCCTGGCTCCCGCCAATGCCCGATCCCTGGCCCTGCTGGAGGGCCCAGTCCAGCTGCACTGCGCTGGAGACGCCCTGGACGCAGCCCGCCGCGGCCTGTTGCTCGATCCCCAGACCTGCGGGCCCCTGCTGGCGGCACTGCCCGGCGAACGGGCCGATGCCGCTGTGGAGGCCTTGCGCGATGCCGGCTTTGAGCAGGCGGCCGTGATCGCCTTGGTGGAGGGTTGAAGCCTGTCGGAAGGTGGCTCAGGCCTCAGCCCTGAGGGTGCGACCTGGCTGGATCAACCCCTGGTCCAGCAGCCTCCGTGCCGCCGCCTCGGCACTGAGCCCGCCCAGCTCCGCCGGCTTCACGGAATGGTCCCTGAGCTCGTGGTCGTAGCAGCGGTCGTAGTAATCGAGCATCTGGCGGCAGGCCCCGGCCCAGTCACGGGCTTCGATCGCCTCCAGGGCTGCCGCGGTGCGCTGCGGGCCCAGGCGCCGGGCAATGCGCCTGGTGGCTTCAGCCAGGGCTTCGGGATCCTGGATGCCATAGATCGCCACCAGCTGATCCAGCCGTTGCTCCAGGGGGCGTTGCACCTCCAACACCGGAGCCTGGCGCATCTGCTGCCAGAGGCCGGCCGGAATGCGACAGCGACCCACCTGGGAGCTCTCCGCCTCCAGCCAGATCTCCGCTTGCCCCTGGAGATGCCACAGATCCAGGGCCAGGAGATTCTCGAACTGCTCCACGCTCGGCTGGGGGGGTAGGCCCAGAGCCCCGAAGCTGCTGCCGCGATGGTTGGCGCGGCCCTCCAGATCGATCACCGCCACGCCCTGCTTCTGCAGCTCAAGGAGCAGATCGGTCTTGCCGCAGCCGGTGCGCCCCCCCAGTAAGCGGATCGGCCAGGGCTGATCAAACAACTCCAGGGCCCAACGGCGAAAACGCTTGTAGCCGCCCTCCAGCAACAGCACCGGCAGATCGAGCGTGCCCGCCAGCCAGGCGACGCTGGCCGAGCGCATGCCGCCGCGCCAGCAATGCAACCGCAGCGGTTGGCCGCCGGCCCCATCGGCATGACGCTGCAGCTCGGCAGCGAGGTCTTCAAGCCGGGGGCCGATCAGGGCCAGGCCACGGCGCACCGCGACCTGCCGGCCCTCGGCCTTGTACAGGGTGCCGATTTCGGCCCGCTCGGCGTCATCGAAGAGCGGCAGCGACAGAGCACCGGGGATGTGGGCCTGGGCGTATTCCCCGGGGCTGCGCACATCCAGCAGCGGGCCCTGCGCCGCCAGAAACGACACAACCGATCGGGACGCACCCGTCATCGCGAGCAGGCGCATCGGCGCCAGGAGCTCCGCTGGGTTCGCGTGGGTCCTGTCGCACCCAGAGGGAAACACACCATCGCCGCTGCAGACCACCAGGAGCCACTCTGCTGCCTGCCGGACGCGTGTCCTGTCTGATGCAGGATGAAGGGCTGCCCCGTTGTCAGTCCCATGGCCCGTCGCATCGGCCCCCTCTCCCGCCGCGCCCTGCTGAGCGGAGCCGGGGCCCTGTCCCTGGCGGCGGCGTGGGCGGCGGGCCTTCCCTCGGTGCCGCTGGCCCCTGCGGCCCGCGCCGCCGATCCAGGCGCCCCAGTGCTGCGCATCGGCGCCATCCCCGATCAGAAGCCGGAGAAACTCAACCGGCTCTATCCCCTGGTGGCCCGTCAGCTCAGCCAGCAACTGGGCGTGAGCGTCAAGTATGTGCCGGTCGTCGATTACCCCGCGGCTGTGAGCGCCTTTCGCACCGGTGATCTCGATCTGGTCTGGTTCGGCGGGCTGACCGGCGTGCAGGCCCGACTGCAGAAGCCGGGTGCCCGGGTGCTGGCCCAGCGCGACATCGATGTGTCGTTCCACAGCATCTTCATCGCCAACGCCCGCAGCGGCATCCAGCCCTTCCAGCAGCTGCAGGGGCTGAAGGTGCTGAAGGGGCGGCGCTTCACCTTCGGATCGGAGAGCTCCACCTCCGGGCGCCTGATGCCCCAGTACTTCCTCCGGCAGGCGGGCGTGGGTCTGAACGACTTCGCCGGCCCTCCCGGCTTCAGCGGCAGCCATGACGCCACCATCGCCCTGGTCTCAAGCGGTGCCTACGAGGCCGGCGTGGTCAACGAACAGGTGTGGCGCACGAGCCTGCATGACGGCAAGGCCGACCGCTCCAAGGTGGTCGCCATCTGGAAGAGCCCCGGCTACCGCGATTACCACTGGATCGCCCAGGGCGATCTGGATGCCCGCTTCGGCAAGGGCTTCAGCGCCCGTCTGCTGCAGGCCATCCTCAGTTGGCGGCCCGCCAATCCCGATCAGAAGGTGATCCTCGGCCTGTTCGGCGCCCAGCAGTTCACCAAGGCGCAGGCGGGCGACTATGTCGCCATCGAGGAGGTGGGGCGCTCCATCGGCAAAATCCGCTGAAGCCCGGCATGGACGCCGGCACGGCTGCTTCTGGAATCATGGCCGTTTCTGGGTCTGAAATCCCGGCCCCGCCGCTGCTGGAGCTGGAGCGGATCTCGCTGCCGGGCCGCCACCAGCCGCGGCTGGACGGGGTCTCGCTGACGATCCGTGCCGGAGAGCGGGCCGCCCTGATCGGAGCCAGCGGGGCCGGCAAGAGCTCCCTGCTGGCGGTGGCCAATGGCCTGCTGGTCCCCGCGGCGGGGAAGGTGCTGTGGCAGGGCGAGCAGCCGTCCCGCTCGCGCCGTCGCCGCCGCAGGCAGCAGGCGCGAATCGGCACCCTCTGGCAGGAGCTGCGCCTGATCGAGGAGCTGACGGTGCAGCAGAACCTCAACGCCGCCCGCCTGGCGCACTGGGGCTGGCCGAAGGCGCTGCTCAACCTGTTGCTGCCTCTGGAGTCGCAGGCCTGCCGCCAGGCCCTGAACCAGGTGGAACTCGATCCGTCGCTGCTGGAGCAGCCCGTGACCGCACTCTCCGGTGGACAGCGCCAACGGCTAGCGATCGCCCGGTTGCTGCGCCAGGAGCCGCTGCTGCTGCTGGCCGATGAACCCCTGGCCAGCCTGGATCCCCGTCTTGCAGAGGAATTGCTGGCCCTGTTGCTGCGCCAGGGAGAAGCCCCCCGGGGACTGCTGCTGAGCCTGCACCGCCCCGATCTGCTGGCGGGTTTCGATCGGGTCATCGGGCTGCGTGCGGGGCGCGTGATCTTCGATGGACCCGTGGCCGCTGTGGACAGCACCCTGCTCAGGGATCTCTATGCCGGGGCCGAACAGCCGCCCGGCCTGGATCAAGCCCCTCGGGCTGGAGCGGACAACCTGCGGTGAAGGCGTCGCTTCCCCTGCTGCCTTTGCTGCCGGCTCTGGTGTTGCTGCCGCTGCTGCTGGTGCTGCCGACGCAGCTGCACCCCGGAGGCCTGGAGCTGATCGGGCGGTTCCTGCTGGCGGCGGTCACCCCTTCGCGCGATCCCCAGCTGCTGGTTTCGCTGCTCCACGGGCTGGCGGTGACTCTGGGGATGGCCCTGCTGGGATGGCTGCTGAGCCTGCTGGCGGGACTGTGCCTGGGCCTGCTGAGCTCCCGCACCGTGTGGGCCTCGGCCCTGGGAGCGACCTGGCCCGCCCTGCTGAGCCGCAGGCTGCTGGCCCTGCCCCGCGCCATCCATGAACTGCTCTGGGGCCTGCTGCTGTTGCAGCTGTTCGGCCTGCAACCCGTGGTGGCGGTGCTGGCGATCGCCATCCCCTATGGCGCTCTGGTGGCCAGGGTGATGGCCGATCTGATCGATGCCACCCCCACCGACCGGCTCGAGGCTCTGATCAGCGCCGGAGCTCCCGCGGGCCCGGCGCTGATCACGGCGCTGGGCCCGACGCTGCTGCCCGGGATGCTCAGCTACGGCGGATACCGGCTGGAGTGCGCTCTGCGCAGCGCCACCCTGCTGGGCGTCTTCGGATTGGGCGGACTGGGCACTGAGCTGCGCCTGACCCTCCAGTCGCTCGAGTTCCACGAGCTGTGGAGCGGGCTCTGGCTGCTGCTGATCGTGATGCTCGCCCTCGAAAGCAGCCTGGCGGCGCTGCGCCGCCGCTGGACGATGCCCCTGCGCTTCAGCCTGGGACGCCCTCAGGTGGTGGGCTGGCGGGGCAGGGAGCTGGCGCTGGCCTTGCTGGTGCTGATTCCGCTCACGATCTGGGCCGGCTGGGCGATGGGGGTGAATCCTGCCGGCCTGCTGCAGCCGCACCCTCTGCCGCCCTGGCAGGCAGGCTCCTGGCAGGGCGTGCTCTCCTTGCCATGGCCCGCCCTGGTGGGTGGCACCGTGCTGCTCACGGCCATCTCCGCCCTGCTGGCGGTGGGTCTGCCGCCGCTGCAGCTGCTGCTGGTGGCTCCCTGGCCGCTGGCCGGTGGGCTGCTGAGGCTGGGCTGGGCCCTGCTGCGGCTGTGGCCGCCGCCGCTCACCGTGCTGCTGCTGCTGTTCGTGCTGCAGCCTGGGGTGCTGCCGGCGGCACTGGCCCTGGGGCTGCACAACGGCGGCATCCTGGGGAGATTGCTGCGGGAGGGTCTGCAGGATGGCGAGGGCCGGGTGGCCCAGGCGCTGAGCAGCGCCGGTTGCGGCCCTCGGATGGCGCTGCTCTACGGCGATCTGCCGCCGCTGGCGCGGCCCTATCTGGCCTATGGCGCCTATCGCGCCGATGTGATCCTGCGGGAGACCGTGGTGGTGGGTCTGGCCGGCGCGGCAGGGCTCGGCAGCCAACTGCTGGAGAGCCTCAGCTCCTTCGCCTGGGATCAGCTGGCGGCCCTGATCCTGGTGTA
>JBAWXG010000035.1:0-27293 GCA_037144195.1 Synechococcus sp. ELA057 | reverse complement strand
TCACGGCAGCGTGAAGCCCGACTGCAGGTTCTTCACGTCAAGCATCACCCAGGTGACCCAGATCACCAGGGCGATCACCCCGGAGACGGCCGCGAACTTGGCTGCAAAGCGCCCCAGCACTTCCAGCAGGCTGATCTCTTTCACGGGGATGGGCTGAGCTCACCCCATCCTGCAGGCCTGCGGCCCCCTGTGGTGTTCCCGGTCGGTTGCGGCATCCGTCAGGCTGGCAGTCCTGCGTTCTGGTACGGAGATGTCGCTCTCAGCTCTGCTGCGGCCCTGGCTGGGCTGGCTGCTGTCTCTGGCTCTGCTGCTGACGGCCCCTTTGCCGTGCTGGGCCGCCTTCACGCTGCCGCCCCTCCCCTACGCCGCCGATGCTCTGGAGCCGGCCATCGACGCCACCACCATGACGATCCACCACGACCGTCATCACGGCGCCTACGTGGCCAATCTCAATGCCCAGATCAAGGTCAATCCCTCCCTGGAGAACCTGGATCTGGAGGCCCTGCAGGGCCAGATCTCCCGTTTCCCCGAGGCGGTGCGCAACAACGGCGGCGGCCACTGGAATCACAGCCAGTTCTGGGCCGTGATGGCGCCTGTTGGCCAGGGCGGCGCCCCTTCCGAGGCGCTGCTGGCGGCGATCAACGCCAGCTTCGGTTCGCTCGAGGCGCTTGAGACCCAGTTCAACGCGGCGGCGGCCGGTCGCTTCGGTTCGGGTTGGGCCTGGCTGATCCGCCGGCCCGATGGGAGCCTGGCCATCACCAGCACCTCCAACCAGGACAACCCGCTGATGGATCTGCCCGGTATCGAGCGCGGCACCCCTCTGTTCGGCCTCGATGTCTGGGAGCACGCCTATTACCTGAACTACCAGAACCGCCGGCCCGACTACATCCAGGCCTGGTGGTCGCTGGTGAACTGGAACGAGGTGAACCGTCGCTTCAGCCTGGCGGTCTCTCAGCCCTGATCGATTCCCCCATCCCAGCCCGGCAATTCCCTGGTCTCGGGTGGGAGCGCGTGTGGGCTGGTTCAGCCGTCGTTCAGCACATCGGCGTGCAGCAGATCCATCACCCGATGCACCTCTCCGGTGAGCTCTGGATCCAGCTCCAGGGTGACGGCCAGGTTGCTGAGGATGTTGCGCTCGTCATCCTGCAGGGGCCCATCGGAGCGCATGATCTCGGCGGCCACGGCGTAGGCGGTGGAACGCTGCTGCGGGCTGAGGGCCTCGGCCGCCTCCACCATCAGATGCTGGGCCCCTTTCTGGCGCAGCGCCGCCAGCAGCTCGTTCATCAGCCCCACCATCGCCTGATCGTTTTCATGGCGGTAGGGCTCGCGGTAATCCAGGGCGTGGCGCAGGGCCCTGGAACCCGCCATCGACAGCACGCCGTCCCAGGAGACGGCCGCCAGGGCGATGGCAGCGAAGGCTGTGGGGGGTGTCATCAGCGGAGAGGACATCGCTTCGGGGGAGCTCACAGCTGTCGAGGTCACGGGAGGGGGCTCAGGCGGGTTGGCGATCGGCGGATCCATTCCCTCGATCAGGGCCGGATCTGCATCACAACGGATCGCTAGCAACAGCCAACCGGGCCTGACCGCGCCATTCGGTGATCATTCCGACCAAATCACCAGATCAGGACGAAACCGTTCCGCGGGGCTGCGTCCTGCGGCTGGACTTCAGCCGATGCCGGTGCGGGCGATGTCGAGCACATCGGCCATCGAGCGGATCTGATCGATCGTGTCGCGCAGTTGCCCGGCGCCGCCCAGCTCCACCCGCAGATCGATGCGCGCGGGCTTGCCGGGGTTGGTGCGCACCCGCGCATCGCTGACGTTGATGCGGTGATCCGACAGGCGCGTGAGGATGTCCTTGAGCACCCCCACCCGGTCGAGCACCTCGATCCGCAGTCGCACCGGGTAGCGCCGCTGGGGAGCATCCAGTGCGGGGTTCCAGCGCACCGGCAGGCGCCGCTCCACCGGTGTCTGGCCGGCGTTGCCGCAATCCTGCCGGTGGATGGTGATGCCGTGGTTACCCAGGGCCACCGTGCCCACGATCGCTTCGCCCGGCAGCGGACTGCAGCAGCCCCCAAGCCGATACTCCAGGCCCTCCACCCCCAGGATCGGGCTGCCGGTGCTGCGATGCAGGTCCGTGGCGGGTGCTGCGGCCGCCCCTGTGGCTGCCACGCTCGCGGCCAGTTGCTCATTGCTGAGCACCGGCGCGGCGGCGGCGCTGGCCAGGCGGATCTCCTCCCGCAGCCGGTTCACCACCTGCTGCAGCGTCACCCCGCCGAAGCCGAGGCTGGCCAGCAGGTCCTCCGTGCCGATCAGGTTGCAGCGGCGCGCCACCCGGGCCAGCGCCTCGCCGTTGAGCAGGGCATCGAAGCCGTCGCGGCCCAGCTCCCGTTCGAGCATCGCTGTGCCCCGCGTGATGTTCTCCTCCCGGTGGCTGCGCTTGTACCAGGCCCGGATGCGGTTGCGGGCCGTGGGAGTGGCCACGAAGTTGAGCCAGTCGAGGCTGGGGTGGGCGCTCTTGGCGGTGATCACCTGCACGAAATCGCCGTTCTGCAGGGGCGTGGCCAGCGGCGTGAGGCGGTCGTTGATGCGCACGCCCTGGCAGTGATTGCCCACCTCGGAGTGGATGCGATAGGCGAAATCCACGGCTGTTGAGCCCTTGCGCAACCCCAGCACATCGCCCTTGGGCGTGAACACGAACACCTCCTCATCGAAGAGGTCTTCCTTGATCGAGGCGAGGAAATCGCTGCTGTCGCCGCCGCCGTCATCCTTCTGCCATTCCACCAGCTGCCGCAGCCAGTTGAAGCGCTCCGCATCGCCATCGGCGGGGGAGCCTCCCTCCTTGTATTTCCAGTGGGCGGCGATGCCGTATTCCGCCACCTGATGCATGTCGGTCGTGCGGATCTGCACCTCGATCGGGCGGTGGCGGCCGATCACAGCCGTGTGCAGCGACTGGTAGCCGTTGGGTTTGGGCAGGCCGATGTAATCCTTGAAGCGCCCGGGGATGGGGCGGAAGGTGTCGTGCACCACCGCCAGGGCCCGGTAGCAGCCCTCCACGGATGGGCAGAGGATGCGCACCGCCGCCACGTCGTAGATCTCGTGAAAGGCCTTCTGCTGGCGCTGCATCTTGCTCCAGATGCCATAGAGGTGTTTCGGCCTGCCGCTCACGTCGCAGCTGTCCAGGCCCACGGCCGCCAGCCGGTCGCGCAGCAGCTGCACCGTGACCCCGAGCCGCTCCTCGCGATCGCTGCGCTTGCTGGCGACCTGCTGCTGGATCTCGCGGAAGGCCTCCGGTTCGAGGATCTTGAAGGCCAGATCCTCCAGCTCCCACTTGAACCGGCCGATCCCCAGCCGGTTGGCCAGGGGGGCGTAGATGTCGCGGGTCTCGCGGGCGATGCGCTGCTGCTTTTCCGGTTTCAGCGCCCCGAGGGTCCGCATGTTGTGCAGCCGGTCGGCCAGTTTCACCAGCACCACGCGGATGTCACTGGCCATCGCCAGAAACATCCGGCGCAGGTTCTCCGCCTGGGCCTCGGTGCGGTTGGTGAAATGGATGCCGCCCAGCTTGGTGACGCCCTCCACCAGGGCCCTCACCTCAGCGCCGAAATGGGCCTCGATCTCCTCCGGCGTGACCTGGGTGTCCTCGACCACGTCGTGCAGGAAGCCTGCGGCGATCACCGCGGCGCTGGCTCCGATGTCGCGCAGCAGATCGGCCACGGCGATCGGATGCACGATGTAAGGCTCGCCGCTGGCCCGGTACTGGCCCTCGTGCAGCTGGTAGGCGAAGTCGAAGGCGGCGGCCAGCAGCGCCTCGGTGTCGGTGGGGCAGCTCTCGCCGGCCCCGGGCGGCACATGCCGCACGCATTCCGCCAGCCAGGCCGGCAGGGACACGCCGTAATCAGAAGGATCCTGGATGGGATGATGCCGCGCTGCAGGGCGTTCGGATGCCGCCAGGGTTCTGGCCTTGGCGCTTGCCGCGGCCGCGAGGGAGCCGCCGGATTCCTCAGCCGCATCCAGTGTTGCCGCAGCCGAACGCCGTGAGGGATCACCGCCCTCGCCGCGAGGTTCTGCCGGACCGGGGACGGGCTGCAGCATCCTTTCCCGCGTTGAAGCTTCATCGTAAGGATGAACGGGACCTCAAGCCCGTCAGATCTGCGTCATCCCACGTCCGCCCGCCGGCCGCGGGGGCCTGTGGGGAGCGCATGGGATGGCCAGGCAGGCGATCAGGGCTCAAGCTGGGGGGCCCGGTGCCTGAGGCCTTGACCCATCCCGGTGAGCCGGTGCTGCGCCTTGAGGGCCTGCGCGTGCGTTACCCCGGTTCCGATCGGGCGACGCTCGATGGCCTTGATCTGGAGCTCGGCGGCGGCGATCGCCTTGCTCTGGTGGGGCCTTCCGGCTGCGGCAAGAGCACCGTGGCCCGCGCGGTGCTGAATCTGCTCCCCCCTGGCAGTGTCTGTGAAGGCGGATTGCTGCTGAACGGTGTCGACCCCCGCCGCCTCGCGGCCCCGGCGCTTCGCCACCTGCGGGGAGAGGCGGTGGGGCTGGTGTTTCAGGACCCGATGACGCGCCTGAATCCGTTGCTCACCATCGGTGAGCATCTGCGGGACACCCTGGCTGCCCATCGCCCCGCCTGGCGGCGGCGTCAGGTGATCGGCCGTGCCCGCGAGCTGCTTCAGCGGGTGGGCATCGATCCGGCCCGTTACGCCAGCTATCCCCATGAGTTCAGCGGCGGCATGCGCCAACGGCTGGCGATCGCTCTCGCCATGGCGTTGCGCCCGCCCCTGGTGATCGCCGATGAACCCACCACCAGCCTGGATGTGGCGGTCACCGCCGCGGTGATGGCGGAACTGTGCGACCTGTGCAGCGAGGCCGGCAGCAGCCTGCTGCTGATCAGCCACGACCTGGCGATGGCCGGCCGCTGGTGCGACCGGATCGCCGTGCTCGATGGCGGGCGACTGGTGGAACAGGCCCCGGCGCGGCAGCTGCTGCTGCGGCCCAGCTCGCCGGTGGGGCAGCGGCTGCTGGCGGCAGCCCGTGCCCGGGAGGGGGGCCAGCGTCTGGCGCCCGCGCCGGGGCCGGCGTTGCTGGAGATCGAGGATCTGCGCAGCTGGCATCCCCTGCCCTCGTTGCCCTGGCAGCCCCGCTGGATCCGGGCGGTCGATGGCATCAGCCTGCGGCTGCAGGCGGGGGAGACCATCGGACTGGTCGGAGCCTCCGGTTGCGGCAAGAGCAGCCTCTGCCGCGCCCTGATGGGCCTGGCGCCGGTGCGGTGCGGGCGGGTGCTGCTGGAGGGGCGCGACCTTCTCAGCCTGCGGGGTCGTCAGTTGCAGCGGGCCCGCCGTCGCATCCAGATGGTGTTTCAGGATCCGCTTGCCTGCCTCAACCCCCAGATGACCGTGGGGGAGGCGGTGGCCGATCCGCTGCTGATCCACGGCCTGGCCGGTCGGTCGGAGGCCCGCCGCCTGGCGCGGCAGCAGCTGGCAGCGGTGGGTCTGGATCCACCGGAGCTGTTTGAGCGGCGGCTGCCGCGGCAGCTTTCCGGCGGCCAGCAGCAGCGGGTGGCGATCGCCCGCGCCCTGATCCTGCAGCCGCAGGTGCTGCTCTGTGATGAGAGCGTCAGCATGCTCGATGCCGAGATCCAGGCGGAGGTGCTCTCCCTGTTGGCGGAGCTCCAGCAGCGTCTCGGCCTCGGGATGCTTTTCGTCACCCATGATCTGGCGGTGGCCAGTGGCTTCTGCCACCGTGTGCTGGTGCTGGAGGGGGGCCGGGTGGTGGAGGAAGGGCCCGGGCGGGCGCTGCTGGCTCACCCCCAGGCGGCGATCACCCGCACCCTGGTGGAGGCCTGCCCCAGGCTGCCGGAGCTGGTCTGATGCACCGCTCCCTCCGCCGCGATGAGATCGAGCGCATTCGTCGGCGCCACCGGGGCTATCGCCTGCTGCTGGCCACCATTTCGCTCCTGTTGCTGCTTCAGCCCCTGGCGCACCACTGGCCCCTGATCAATCCGCTGGGGGCGATCATTCTGGCGCTGGTGACGCTGCTGTTCGTCACCCGCTTTTCGCTGTTGCGTTTGCGCCTGGGGCTGTTCATCGGCCTGGGCATCGCCGGCATCGCCGGCCAGGTGCTGTTCCTGCTGGGCATGACCATGGTTCCGGGCCTGATGCTCCATCTGGCGGTGCTGGATCTGTTCATCTGGAGCCTGTTTCTCGGTGTCGTGATCCTTCGGCTCACCAAGGCTCTGATGCGGGAGCCCTACGTCACCCTGGCGGTGGTGATGGGTGCTGCCGCCGGCTACCTGCTGATCGGCTACGCGGGAGCCTTCCTGCTGCACACCCTGCTGCTGCTGCATCCCGGCGACTTCAACATCGCCCAGCTCAGCCCGGGCATCAACCCCACCCTGCAGCCACTGCAGTCGTTCCCCGCCATGGTCACGGCCTCCCTCGGAGCCCTGACCACCAACGGCGGCGCCATCGGCAAACCCGGGGCTGTGCTGCCCGCCAGCGCCACCCTGGCGATCACGATCCTGGGCCAGCTCTATGTGGCGGTGTTGATCGCCCTGATTCTGGGCCGTTTCCATCGTCGCTCCGGCGCCTGATCAGGCCGTTGCGGCTACGCCGACGGGAGGCAAGGCTGGCGCTTGAACCTCCTCCGGAGAGGCGGCGAGCACCTGGGGCGCTTGCGGTGCTTGTCAGGATGGTGCGGCATTGCTCTCTGCCCGTGTCCCAGTCCGCTCTCGATGCCTTCGCCAGCAGCGTTGGTTCCGATCCCCAGCTGCGTCAGAAGCTGAATGGGGTCACGGGCCTCGACGATGTGATCGCGATCGCGGAGAGCCATGGCCACAGCTTCAGCAAGGCCACGCTGCTGCGCGCCCACGCTGCCGCCGTCAGTGCCGCGCCCGACCATGCGCTCGAGCCCCTGAACAGCTGGGGCGATGCCCTGATGCATTGCTTCGGTGCCACCGAAGCGGATTGAGCTCTCCCCGGATCCCCTTCTGTCTCTGAGCCGCGGCCATGCTCTCCGCCCTGCAGCTGCGCCGTCGCTTCGGCCCTGAGGCCCCAGTGGTCGCTGGCCTGTCGGCTCTGTGGGGCCTCACGGCGTTGTGGGTGCTCTTCTGGCCGGTGCCCACCGAAGTGGTGGGCCGTGGCGTGGTGATCGTGCCCGGCGGCGCCAGCGTGCTCGATTCCCGCGCTGCGGGACAGATCCTGGAGCTGCCGGTGGCGGTGGGCCAGTCTGTGCGGCGCGGTCAGCCGTTGGTGCGCTTCTATCTGCCCACCCTGGAGCAGCAGCTGCGGCGTCAGCAGCGCGACCTGGTGGAGTTGATCCGCATCGACGCGGACCTGCGCCGCCGTGATGCCGCCCGTCTGATCGCCGCGGCCCACGTGCGCGACATCGCTCTGGCCAAGCTCGCGGAGGACCGCCGCCGTTTTGAGAGTCTGCGCGCCGTCTATGACCAGAAGGTGGCCGATTTCCGGCTGCTGGCCAGCCGCCGGGTGGTCGCTCCCCTGGCCCAGGAGGTGGTGTCCAGCGAGGACCGCGCCACCCAGCTCGATGCGGATCTGGCGGAGCTGCGCATCCGGGAGCAGCAGGCCGTTGATGCCTGGGAGGCTGTGAAGCTGGCGATCGATACGGAGGCTCTGCAGCGCACCTATCGCATCGCCGATGCTCGCCGGGGTCTGCGCGTCACCGAGGCGCGCCTGGCCTATGAGGGCACCCTGCGGGCGCCGAGGCCCGGCCGGTTGATCGACATCCAGGTGGTGACCGGTCAGACGGTCAAGCCGGGCGAGCGGCTCGGCACCCTGGCCGGTTCCGGTGGTCAGCTTCTGCAGGCGGTGGCCTACTTCGCCCCCGCCGATGCCCGTCGCCTCCGCCCCGGCATGGCGGTGGAGGTGGTTCCCGACTGGAACGAGCGCGGCCGGTTCGGTGGCATCCGGGGCCGGGTGGAGCGGCTCAACCTGCTGCCAGCCAGCCGTGAGGATGTCGATACCACCCTCGGTAACCCCCAGCTGGCTGAGTCCCTCGTGCGCCACGGCCCGGTGATCCGCTCGGAGATCGCCCTGGTGGGGGCCAACGCGGCTCTGGGAGATGCCGGGGGCCGCTCTCAGGATTTCCATTGGACCCTCAGCCGCGGCAGCAGCGTTTTTCCGATTCATCAGGGTCTGACGCTCAAGGCCCATGCCTACGTGGAGTGGCGCTCACCGATCAGCTATCTGCTGCCGGTGCTGCGCGATCTCACCGGCAGCTATCGCACCCTTGGGGATCAGCGGCGGGAGGATCAACCGGTCCTGCGGCAGCAGGGAGCGCTGCCATGAGCGGTCTGCGTTTCACCGGCGTCCATCTGGATGGCCCCCTGCGCCGGGAGCTCCCCTGGCTGGCCATCGCTGTGGCCTTCCTGGTGGTGCTGCTCCACGCCAATGCGCCCGAAGTGTGGTTCTGGTTCGTGGCGCTGGTGCTGCTGCTGCTGTGGCGAACCCTGGCCTGCCGCGGCCGGCTGCGGGAAGCCGCCGAAGCCGCTCTTCAGCGTGCGGAGGACGCCGGCTCGAGCACCAGCGGCAGCGATACCGGAGCCCCCGGCTGATCCGGCACCGGCAGCAGTTCGCGCAGCAGCTGCGCATAGCTGACATTGGCGAGGGTGGTGGCCTCGGCCACCCCTTCCATGGCTGCGGTGAGGGTGCTGACGGTGCTGGCCACGTCGGTGTAGCTGGAAAGCCCCAGCTGGTAGCGGGCGCGCACATCGCGGTACGCCTCGCGGGCTGCGGCGTAGGAGGCCCTGGCAGCGACGATCTGCTCGAGGGCCGCCCGCTGATCGAAGAAACCCGCCTCCAGCCGCTGCCGGATGGCATTGCGCTCGCGAGCCAGATCCTGGTCGGTGCGCGCCGCGGCGGAGCGGCTGGCGGCCACTTCCCCGGAGGTGACGCCGCCATCGAAGATCCGCCAGCGCAGCTGCAGAGCGGCCGCCCAATCGGCGCTCTGGTTGTACAGCTGGGGGATGTGGGTGGCAGAACAGCAGCCTCGGAGGGTGACCACCGGTTGGCTGTAGACCCCCTCGCCGTACCCCGCCGCCGCCACCAGCCGCAGGCTGGGCAGCAGCTGGGCGGCGCGGCGATCGGCCTGGCGCAGCAGGGCCTCCCGTGTCGCCTGCAGAGCCTTCAGCTGCGGGTTGTCGCGGAACCCGCGCACGACGGTCTGCTCCAGATCGAGAGGCCAGGGAGGTTGCAGCCGCACGGCCTCGGAGGCCATCAGGGTGACCTGAAACGGCACGTTGAGCCGGTTGCTGAGCTGGCGCTGGCGGCTGAGCTGCAGTGCCTGGGCCTGGCTGAGCCGGGCCCGGCTCTGCTGCAGCACCGCTTCCGCTCGCAGCAGATCGAGCCGGGGCACCAGGCCGGCCTGCTCCAGGGCGGCCACCTGATCGCGCACCGCCCGATCGCGGTCCACCACGGCGGAGCGGATGCGCCGCAGCTGATCAGCCAGCTGCAGGCCGTAGTAGGCCTCACTCACCGAGAGCTGCAGCTGGCGCAGGCGATCGGCATAGCGCTGGCGTGAGGCGCGCAGCTCCTGATCGGCTTCCCCGATCGCTGCGCCGCGCTCCGGGCTGATCAGCATCCAGTCGATGCCCACACCGGCCACCCCCAGCCCGGTGTTGGACTGCACCAGATTCCAGCCGCCCGCCTGCACCAGGAAGGGTGAACCAGGCGGGAAGATGCCGGCATTGTCCTGCCAGACGGCGTTGTAGCTGCGCTGCTGGCTGAAGCCGCCATCGAGCTGCAGGGAGATCTCCGGCCACCAGCGGCCCATGGCGGAATGGACCAGCGCGATCCGCTCCTGCACCGTTCGGGCGCTGGCGGCCAGATCGGGGTCGTTGCGGACCGCCACGGCCAGGGCGGTGGGCAGGTTGAGGCGGATGCGCTGATCGATCGCCACCTGGGCGGTGGTGTTCGGCAGGGCCTGGGGCGCCGGGGCGCTCAGACGGGCCAGGACCTGTGCCTCTTCGGCGTCCTGAACGCCGACCGATTGGGGCAGCACGGTGCGCTCGAGCGCCTCAAGATCCTGTTGCAGGCCGCTGAGGCTGCGCAGCAGATCGGGAGACGGGGGCGGCAGCCGCCGCGGCGCAGGCACCAGCGGCTGGGGAGCGGCGTAGGCGGCCAGGTTCCAGAACCCAGCCGGGTCTGCGATCAGCCCGAGCGGTGCCGCCAGGGCCAGGGCGAGCCGTGCAGCCCATGGCCCTCCACGGCTCCGAGCCGCTGCCGGGTGCGGTCTCATCGCGACGGCTCCTCCGTCCGTCCGGGAGCCGGCGTTTTGGCCGCTGCGCTGTCATGCAGCCCCAGGCTGGTGCGTGCCAGGCAGCCGATCGAGAAGCAGATGGCGGCGCTGCCGATCAGACCGAGCTTGGCCTCCTGGGTCTCCCCGTCAATGCGGGTCATGAGCAGCATCACCACCGAGGCCGCCAGCCAGGGCAGGGTGACCAACAGCTCCAGCTGCCTTCGGCTCATCGCAGGCCCAGCTCCTGGCGCAGGCGTGCCTCCAGCTGCCGCAGGGCGTTGCCGCGGGCCAGGCTCCAGGACACCTTGCAGACGCAGCCGATCGAGAAGCAGATGGCGGCGTTGCCGAACAGGCCC
Organism: Synechococcus sp. ELA057; assembly: GCA_037144195.1. Lineage (GTDB taxonomy): Bacteria > Cyanobacteriota > Cyanobacteriia > PCC-6307 > Cyanobiaceae > Cyanobium. The sequence continues at coordinate 16,689 of JBAWXG010000035.1, read as the reverse complement.
CAGGCGTGGCTGTGGAGGTTGAAGTCCTCATCGAGCAGCAGCCGCAGGGCCAGCACGATCAGCGCCGAAGCCGCCACCCAGGGGCCGTAGACCCAACCCACGAAGAAATCACCCACCAGAAGCCGCGGGGGCGCGGAGCCGCTCCGCAGGGGAGGCTGTGGTGCGCGTGCCATTTCCCACGGCTGCACGGTCAAAAGGAGTCTGCCGCTGCATGGGTCCGCGTGAGCGGTCGGCGGCCGCTGCGGCAGCTGGCCGCAGAGACTTCCAATCCTCTCCGTCACAGGCGCCGGCGCAGGGCCGCCAGCAGCTTCTGGAAGGATTCCGGCAGGGGTGCCTGGAACAGCAGCCGTTCGCCGCTGATCGGATGGTTGAGCCCCAGCTCCACGGCATGGAGGGCCTGGCCGCTCAGGGCCACCGGCAGTCGCCGGGCGCGGCTGTAGGTGGGATCGCCCACGATCGGATGGCCGATGTGGGCGCAGTGCACCCGGATCTGGTGGGTGCGGCCGGTGTCGAGCTTGAAGCGCAGCAGGGCGTGATCCCCGAGCCGTTCTTCCACCCGCCAGTGGGTGCAGGCGTGGCGGCCGCTGTCGTCATCCACGACGGCGTACTTCTTGCGATCGGCGGGATGGCGGCCGATGGCCCCGATGATCGTGCCCTGATCGGCACCGGGCTGGCCGTGCACCACCGCCAGGTACTGGCGTGAGGCGATCCGCTTCTGGATCTGCGCCTGGAGCTTCACCAGCGCCTCCTGGCTCTTGGCCACCACGATGCAGCCGGTGGTGTCCTTGTCCAGGCGATGCACGATGCCGGGACGCATCTCCCCACCGATGCCCGGCAGGTCGGGGCAGTGATGCAGCAGGGCGTTGACCAGGGTGCCGTCCTTGTTACCGGGGGCCGGATGCACCGTCAGCCCGGCGGGTTTGTTGAGCACGATCAGATGGCTGTCCTCGTAGAGCACATCCAGGGGGATCTCCTGGGCCTCCAGGTAGGGCAGGGGCTCCGGCGGCGGCATCCAGAGCTGCACCGTGTCGCCCTGGCGCAGCGGCGTCTTGGCGCGGCCGGTGAGGCCGTTGACCCGCACATAACCGGCGTCGATGAACTTCTGGATGCGGGCACGGCTCTGCTCGGGGCGCATGGCCACCAGCCAGCGATCCAGCCGCATCGGCAGGGGCTTCGGGTAGGTGAGCTCCAGCAGCTCCCCCTCCCCTTCGCCGAAGGCGGCCATCACCCGGTTCCCTGCGCCAACCTGACCATGTTGCTGGTCGGCCCGTTGCCCGGGCTCCGCCGCACCTGAACCCCTTCCTGCAGAACCATGGCGTCCTGGCTGATCACCGGATCGAACCGCGGCATCGGGCTCGAGCTCTGCCGCCAGTTGCAGAGCCGCGGTGAGGCGCTCATCGCCGTCTGTCGCCAGGCCTCGCAGGAGCTGGAGGCGCTCGGAGTGCGGGTTGAATCCGGCATTGAGCTGGCCTCCGAGGCGGCGATCGCTTCCCTGGCCACGCGGTTGAGCGGCATCCCTCTGGAGGGGCTGATTCTCAATGCCGGCATCCTCGAGGCCGATGGGCTGGAGGATGTCAGCGCCGACAGCCTGCACCGTCAGTTCTCGGTCAATGCGGTGGCGCCATTGCTGCTCTGCCGCGCCCTGCTGCCCAATCTGGAGCGCGGTGCGCGGGTGGCTCTGATCACCAGCCGCATGGGCTCGCTCGATGACAACAGCTCCGGTGGGTACTACGGCTATCGCATGTCCAAGGCGGCGCTGAACATGGCCGGTCGCTCGCTGGCGGTGGATCTGCGGCCCCGGGGCATCGCCGTGGCCGTGCTCCATCCCGGCATGGTGGCGACGCGCATGGTGGGCTTCACGGGCATTCCGCCGGAGCAGGCGGCCCGTGGCCTGCTGGAGCGGATTGACGCCCTCACCCTGGAGAGCAGCGGCCGCTTCTGGCATGCCAACGGCGAACCGCTGCCCTGGTGAGCGGCGGTTGCAGGGCTGGATGCCGTGTGACGGTCAGGGCAGTTCCAGGGCGATCGCCCCCAGCACACCCCGGCGAAAGTCATCGAGCAGCCGCTGGGCCATCCGCCCCGTGTCGCCGCTGGTGTGGCGCTGGGCGGCGCTCTCCAGCCACCGGCTCGCCGTCAGCTCGTTCATGGCGGACTCCGCAGGGATTCCGTAGCGCGTCTCCAGCACGCCGGCGGCCACCCCCGCCTCCTGCCGCTGGGCCAGATCGCCGAGCAGGCGCAGGAAGGCCAGGGCCACCCGTTCGCCGTCATAGGCGGCCTGGCCGATGTCATCGCACAGGGCCAGGTGCAGGGCCGCCCGCTGGTCATCCAGTCGCGGCGGCAGCACCCCCGGCGCATCGAGCAGATCGAGCTGCTGGCCGAGCCGCACCCAGCGCAGGCTGCGGGTGACGCCGGCGCGGCGGGCGCTCTCCACCACCTTCTGGCCGACCAGGCGGTTGATCAGGGCCGATTTGCCCACGTTGGGGAAGCCCAGCATCAGAGCCCGCACCGGCCTGGGCCGCATGCCACGGCTGCTGCGCCGGGCGTTGAGGGCATCGCCGCTGCGGCTCGCCGCCTGCTGCAGCTGCTTCACCCCGGTGCCGGCCCGGCCGTCGCACCACCAGACGCTCTGCTCCCGCTCGCGGAACCAGGCCGTCCAGGCCTTACGGGCCGCCGCCGGCACCATGTCGACCCGGTTGAGCACCAGCAGGTGCTGGCGGTCGCGCATCCAGCGGGCCAGGTGCGGATGGCCGGTGGCCAGGGGGATGCGGGCATCGCGCACCTCGATCACCAGATCCACCTTTTCCAACTGGGCCACCAGGGCCTTCTCGGCCTTGGCGATGTGGCCCGGGTACCACTGGATCGAGGCCGCGGCCGCGCTCAGCAGGCCGGTGGCGGCAGCCGAGGGGCCCGCTTCCCCCAGAACGCTCATCAGGGCACCACCAGCACGGGACAGGGCGCCAGCTGGATCACCCGGGCCGCGGTGCTGTGGTTGTCGTCTTCCAGGGCGATGCCGCGGGTGCCCATCACGATCACATCGGCATTGATCTCATCGGCCACATCGCCGATCACGAAGGCGGGCTTGCCCTCCCGTTCGATCACTTCGCAGGCCACGCCGGCCTGCTCGAAGCTGCTGCGCGCCTGCTCCAGCAATGCCGCGACCGCAGCGGGGTCGTGCATCGCGCCCTCCTCCGTCTCCACCACCGACAGGATCACCAGCCGGCTGCTGTGGCTCTGGGCCAGCTTCAGGGCGGTGGCTGCCGTTTCGCTGGCCTGGCGGCTGTTGTCGAGGGGGAACAGAACGGTCTCGAACATGACCTCAGGGGGAGGGTTGCGCGTCGCTGCCTTCCTTCTTAGCGCCAGCCGCCAGGGGAGGGTCCGGGCGCCGGGCTAATCTCGCCGCGCTTTTCTCTCCCTCCGCTGCACCCCATGGCGAAGCGTTCCCTGGCCAGCCTCGGCACCGACGAGCTCAGCGGCAAGCGCGTCCTCGTGCGGGTTGATTTCAACGTGCCCCTGGATGACAGCGGGGCCATCACCGATGACACGCGCATCCGCGCCGCTCTGCCCACCATCAACGATCTGGTCGGCAAGGGCGCCCGGGTGATTCTTGCGGCCCACTTCGGCCGCCCGAAGGGTCAGGTGAACGAGGGGATGCGCCTGACTCCCGTGGCGGCCCGTCTGAGCCAGCTGCTGGGCAGGACTGTGACCAAGACCGACAGCTGCATCGGCCCCGATGCCGAGGCCAAGGTGGCCGCCATGGCCGATGGCGATGTGGTGCTGCTCGAGAACGTGCGCTTCTTCGCCGAGGAGGAGAAGAACGAGCCCGGTTTCGCGGCTGAACTGGCCAAGCTCGCCGATGTGTATGTGAACGACGCCTTCGGCGCCGCCCACCGCGCCCACGCCTCCACCGAGGGCGTCACCCAGCACCTGCGCCCCAGCGTGGCGGGTTATCTGATGGAGAAGGAGCTGCAGTACCTGCAGGGCGCCATCGATGAACCCAAGCGTCCGCTGGCGGCGATCGTGGGCGGCTCCAAGGTGAGCTCCAAGATCGGCGTGCTCGAGGCCCTGCTCGACAAGTGCGACAAGATCCTCGTCGGCGGCGGCATGATCTTCACCTTCTACAAGGCTCGCGGCCTCTCGGTGGGCAAGAGCCTGGTGGAAGAGGACAAGCTGGAGCTGGCGAAGGAGCTTGAGGCCAAGGCGGCCGCCAAGGGTGTGAAGTTCCTGCTGCCCACCGATGTGGTGCTGGCCGACAACTTCGCCCCCGATGCCAACAGCCAGATCGCCACGGTGGAAGCGATCCCCGATGGCTGGATGGGTCTGGATATCGGCCCCGATTCGGTGAAGCTGTTCCAGGACGCCCTGGCCGACTGTCAGACCGTGATCTGGAACGGCCCCATGGGCGTGTTCGAGTTCGATGCCTTCGCCGCCGGCACCAACGCCATCGCCACCACCCTGGCGGATCTCAGCGGCAAGGGCTGCTGCACGATCATCGGCGGCGGTGACTCCGTGGCCGCTGTCGAGAAGGCCGGCCTGGCCGATCGCATGAGCCACATCTCCACCGGCGGTGGCGCCAGCCTCGAGCTGCTCGAAGGCAAGGTGCTGCCTGGCGTGGCCGCCCTCGACGAGGCCTGATCTGGGCGTTGGGGGGCGATCAGAGCGTCGCCCCTTGAGGGCTGATTGAGCCTCCGCCGCTCCCCTGCCGCGGAGGCAGGCCGAAGCGGGCCCTGAAGGCCTGGATCTCCGCCTGCATCTGAGATCGGAACTGCTGCCGCGCTTCCTTCTCCTGGCGTTCGCAGGCCCGATAGGCCGCCATGGTCGCGGCGGCGGCGATGCAGCGGTCGGCCTCCTGCAGGATGGCGATCCTGCCGTCATGGCTGCGCCGCTCCAGCTCGACCCGTGCACGCAAGAACGCCTCGCGCTGTGCTGTCTGCAGGGAACCCCCCTGGGATGGAGGGATCTGGCTCTGAGCCAGGACAGGCGTGGTGAGGGCTGCCAGCAGCAGGGCCGGCAACAGGGACGGTGTCAGGGACGTCATTGTGAGGTTGAGGTGTGGTGCAGAGGTGAGGCTCGCCGAGTTGATCGCTGCTCGATGGATTTGCTGTGATCGGGCCTGAGGTCAGGGATGGCCCTCAGGGGGGAGGGGGTGCCGCTCGGTTCAGGGCCCGCAGGCTGCCCCCCGCATCAGCCGCCTGGGGTCACTGGCCTCCGGATGGGCCGCCAGCGCCGCCCTGGGAAGAGCCGCCCCAGTGGCCCTGTCCCTGGCCCTGCAGCCGCTGGGGCAGGGGGATTCCGTAGCGCTGGAAGAGCTGCTGCAGGGCTGCACGGTGTTCCTGCCGCTGGGCCTTCATCGCCTGACGCTCCTGCCGCATGCAGTCCTTGAGGGCTTGCAGGTTTCCGGCGGCGGAGACGCATTGCTGCTGGCGCTGCAGGATCGCCTGCCGCGCCTGCACCCCCTGCAGAGCCAGGCTGCGCCAGGAGGGGAAGAGTTGCTGTTCCTGGGCCGGCGTGAGCTGGGGGCCGCGTTGCTGGCCGCCGGGCTGGTCTCCAGGGACGCCGACTGCTGGGATCAGTCGCTGGGCCTGGGGCTGAGCCTGGGCCATGGCTGGGCTGCTGGCCAGGCTGGTGAGCGCCAGTCCGCCGCCGAGGGCGAGCAGCGCCAGGGCCGGCCCCGGGCGGCGGCAGCCGCAGCGTGGGTTTGTCAGAGAGGTCGTCATGGGGAAGGGCGCCGGTGACGCCGCGTTTGACCCTGTCACTGTTGCGGGGAGATGTGTCTGGATTGCAACCGCCCAGCGGCGGAGTTGTGTCCGGATGTGACCGGGTGCACCGGGGGTCGGGGGTCAGGCTTGCGGCAGCGAGTGGCCCCGCAGCGCTACCCCGAAGCGACCCTCGGCCTCGAGTCGCGCCAGGGCACCGCCATGGTCCCTGGCGACACGGGCGGCGATCGCCAGTCCCAGGCCGCTGTGTCCGTTGCCGCCGCGGGCCGGATCGAGACGCAGGAAGGGGGTGAGCGCCTGCGGCCAGTCGTGCACGGAGATCCCCGGGCCGCTGTCCCAGATCCGGATCTCAAAGCCCTCCTGCTTCAGGCCGTCGTGCTCATCCTCCGGATTCCAGGGCAGCAGCTCCAGCTGCAGCGGCGGCCGGCCATGCTCCATGGCGTTCTCCAGCAGATTGGCCACGGCTCTGGCCAGGGAGATGGGGCGCACCTGCCGATTCAGCGGTTGCAGATTCAGGGTCAGCGGCATGGAGTCCACCATGGCTGCGGTCTCCGCCAGCAGCTCCTGCAGCGGAAGCCGCACCGGGGCCTCTTCGGCCTCGGCGCCGGCGAAGAGCAGAAACTGCTCGGTGATCCGCTCGAGGGCCGCCAGATCGGTTTCAGCACCGGCCTGCTCCAACCGCAGCCGCAGTCTCGTGAGGGGCGCCTTCAGGTCGTGGGCGATGCCGGCCAGCATGATCCGCCGCTCGCGTTCATTGCCCGCCAGCCGCAACAGCATCGCGTTGAAGCGCCGGCTGAGTTGCCGCACAGCGCCGCTGCCCCTCTCCAGGACCGGATCGGCATGGGTTTCCAGACCCACCTGCCCCAGGGCGCGCTGCAGCTGACGCAGGGGCCGCTGCACCTCCAGCAGCTGAAACAGCAATCCCGCCCCGAGGCCGCCGATGCCGAGCGACAGCGACAGCAGGCCGGGATCCGGTGGCCACAATCCGCTCGGCGGCAGCGGCACGAACAGCCACACCTGCTCCAGCGGAGACTCCATCGCCACCCAGAGGCCCCGTGGTTCACCCTGGGCGGGCAGCACCGCAGGGCAGGGTTGCAGGCGCCGGCAGAGGTCGCCTTTCAGCGCGGTGGCCTCTCGCCTGAGGGCGCTGGCATCGACAGGGGGCGAGTCTCCCTGGCGGCTCCGGGGCGGCAGTGAGCCCACCACCAGCCGCATTCCACTCAGATCGGCCAGGTCCTGCGGGCTGAAGCGTTCCAGGGCGACGGCGCCCAGAAGCAGGTTGGCGCTCACCTGGGCCACGAGCTGGTTGCGCTGTTGGCGCGCCAGCTGCCGGCCAACAAGCAGCTGCAGCCCGAGCAGCATCAAGCCGGAGATGGCCAGGGCGAGCAGGCCGTAGCGCAGCGCGAGCCCCGGGGTCTGGGAGCGGCGATGGGCCTCAGCGGCCATGGGGGATCCCATCAGGCACGAACACATAGCCGTAGCCCCAGACCGTCTGCAGGTGGCGGGGCCTGCGGGGATCGGATTCGATCAGCTTCCGCAGCCTGGAGATCTGCACATCCATGCTGCGGCTGTCGGTCTCACTGGCGGGGCCGCGCGCCAGCGCAATCAGCCGCTCCCGCGACAGCGGGCGCTGGGGGTGCTGCACCAGCACGCTCAGCAGGTCGCACTCGCCACTGGTGATCGGCACGGCTTCGCCATCCCGCTCCAGGGTGCGCCCCTGCGGATCGAAGACACAGCCGCCGAAGCGCACAGCCTCCTGCGCCGTCGTCGATGCGGATCCCGGCGATCCGCTGCTCTGGTGGCGACGCAGCACCGCGGCGATGCGTGCACTGAGTTCCCGCGGCAGGAACGGCTTGGCCAGATAGTCATCGGCGCCCTGCTCGAGGCCGATGATCCGGTCGACGCCATCGGCGCGGGCGGTGAGCATCAGCACGGGCAGGCTGTCATCGCTGTCGCGCAGGCGGCGCAGCAGGCTCAGCCCATCCTCATCGGGCAGCATCAGATCGAGCACGAGCAGATCCGGCCGCTCGCCCCCCAGCTGGCCGCTCAGCCGGGCCGCCAACTGGGCTCCGTTCTCCAGGCAGCGCACCTGGTATCCCTGCTCCCCCAGATAGTGCGCCAGCAGCTGGCGCAGCTCCGGATCGTCATCGACCACCCAGATGCGATGGGGTCTGGCCATGCCTCAGGGCTTGAGTTCTGCACGGTCGGCCACCACCCGCACCCGCTTGGTGGCGCTGATCACGCCCTTCGGGTGCACCAGCAGCACCGCCCAGGTCTGGGTGCCGGGGCTGTACGGGGCCTGCACGGTCTTGAACAGGCCGCCGCCGCCGAGGGCGGACAGCTCGATCGCCGGGCTCTCCATCGCGGCCACCTGTTGCGCCGAAAGGGCCTGCAGCCCCCCGGCCACCAGGGCTCCGTTCAGCGGATCATCGAAGATCACATCCACGTCGTAGCGCTGGCCCGTGAGCACGGCGTCGGGGATCAGCACGCTCACCGGCAGATCGGTGTCACCGCTGCGCACGATCGATTGCTCCTGCAGCAGGTTCTCGCCGTTGATGCGCCGGCCGTCGCTGCGCAGCTCCAGCAGCTGCTGGGCATCAAGCCTGTAGGTCACCGGCCCCACTTCACGCGTGCCCGTGACCCGCAGGTTGATCGTGGGCTGACCGTTCTGGGTGGCGGCTGCCGGAGTGAGTTGCCAGCGGGCATCGGGAAACTGCTGGCGCAGGCTGCTCCAGCGCCGTTGCAGCAGGCCGGTTTCGATGCCGGGTCCGCTGTCCAGCACGGCGGCCAGCGCCGCCGGATCGCTGCCGTTGAGGGCTTGCTCCAGGGCCTGCACCTGGGCGGCGGTGGGTGCCTCGGCGCGGGCAGGAGCGATCGCTCCCGGTACCGCCAGCAGCAGGCTGGCGGCCACCAGCAGCTGCCTGAAGCCGGGTCTACGCCGTGCGGGGATCCTGATCTGCAGCTCGGATGTCGATGCCGCGGGGAGATCTGGACGGCGTGATGGGTTCAGAAGCATCGAGAGGCTGCGAGGGGCCGGGGCGACATCGGCGCCGGGATACGGGTGCGTGCCCGCGTCCAGGACGGCAGGTGGCCGCACGGATACGGCTTTTAAGTTAGGCGCGCCCGATCCTGGTGCCGCCTTCCGGTCCGCCATGCCGACGCTTCTGATCGCTGCCAGCGGCACCGGGGGCCATCTCTTTCCTGCTTTGGCTGTGGCCGATGCCCTGCCCGATGGCTGGCGGGTGCATTGGCTCGGGGTACCGGATCGCCTGGAATCCAGGCTGGTTCCCAGCCGGTATCCGCTGCACACGGTGCGGGCGGGGGGGCTGCAGGGCCGCGGCCTGCGCCAGCTCGCCAATCTGCTGCAGCTGCTGCTGGCGACTCGGCGGGTGCGCCAGCTGATCCGGCGCGAGCGGGTGGATGCGGTGTTCAGCAGCGGGGGTTACATCGCCGCACCTGCGATCCTGGCGGCCCGCAGCCTGGGGGTGCCCGTGCTGCTGCACGAGAGCAATGCCATCCCTGGCAAGGTCACGCGGCTGCTGGGGCGCCTCTGCAGCCGTGTGGCGGTGGGACTGCCTGCAGCGGCTGAGCGCCTGCCCCGCTGCCGGCCCCAGGTCACGGGCACGCCGGTGCGGCAGGCGTTTCTCGCACCAGCCTCCCTGCCCGCCTGGGTGCCATCCGGGGCGGGACCCCTGCTGCTCGTGATGGGCGGCAGCCAGGGTGCCCTGGGCCTGAACCGGATGCTGCGACCCCTGCTGCCCGCCCTGGTGCAGGTGGGTTGTCGCGTCGTGCATCTCACCGGCAACCAGGATCCCGATGCCGGCACCCTTCAGCTGCCGGGTCTGGTGGAGCGCCCCTTCAGCGATGAACTGCCGGCCCTGCTCCAGCATGCGGATCTGTGCATCAGCCGGGCAGGCGCCGGCAGCCTCAGCGAGCTGGCGGTCTGCGGCACCCCCACGATCCTGGTGCCCTTCCCGGCGGCGGCAGACCGGCATCAGGATGCCAATGCCGCAGCGGCGGCCGCGCTGGGTGCGGCGGTGATCGTGTGGCAGCACGCCCCCGGCGAGCCGGCGTTGTCCCGCGCCGTGTGGCGTCTGCTGGGGCCGCGGCTGCGGGGTGTGACAGGAGCTCTCGATCCCCTCAACCAGCTCCGCTCCGGCATGGAGCGCCTGGCCGTCAGGGATGCCGAGCAGCGACTCGTGGCCACGCTGGAGGAGCTGGTGCACGGTTCTCGCCTCTGAGGCTCAGCGCCGCGGCCATTCCTGCTCCAGCGCCCGCAGGAACCGCTGATGGCCGGCGCGATCGAGCAGGCTCAGGCGCAGCCAACTGTCATCGAGTCCCTCGAAGGAACGGCAATCCCGCAGCAGGATGCGGTGCCGTTGCTCCAAGGCCTGGCGCAGCGGCTCCAGAGACAGGGGCCGGTCATCGCGCCAGCCTTGCAGCAGCAGATAGTTGGCAGCGGAGGGCCTGGCCCTGAGCCCGTCCACGGCGGCGAGGCGCGACCGCAGCCAGGCCTGTTCGGTCTGCACCCAGGTGTGCACCCGCGCCAGCCAGCGGGGATCTGCGCTCACCGCCGGCCCGAGCGCGGCTGCCAGGCCGTTCACGGGCCAGGGATCGCGCCAGCGGGCCCAGCGCCGCAGCCGCTCGGGATCGCCGATCGCGTAGCCGAGCCGCAGCCCGGCCACAGCCAGGAGCTTGGTGAGGCTGCGGATCACCACCAGCTGGGGATGCCGCGCCACCAGAGGGATCAGCGATTGCTGTTCACCCCCGGGCACCAGCGGCAGGAAGGCCTCATCCACGATCACCAGGCTGTGCTTCTGCAGCAGGGGCTCGAGGGAAGCCCGGCTCCACAGCTGACCGGTGGGGTTGTGGGGATTGGTGATCCAGAGGCACGTGGGGCCGTCCCGTTGCGTCACCGCCTCCGCGGCCTGAGCCAGCGGCCAGGGGGCGGGGCCGGGCTGCTTCCAGTCCAGCGGCAGGGGCAGGCTGTGCCGGCGTGCGTCCCAGCAGGCCAGGGCGCGGCTGTAGTCCCCGAAGCCCGGGGTGCTCAGCAGGCTGGTGCCAACGGCGGCGGCGTCACGGGCCGCCCAGGTGAACAGCTCTGCCGCTCCATTGCCGGGCAGTACCCCATCGGCCGGCAGGCCATGGGCTCCGGCCAGCTGCTGCCGCAGCTCCGCATAGGCCCGGTCGGGGTAGTCGCGCAGGGCTCTGCCCTGCAGCAGCAGCCCCAGCAGCCGTTTCTTCAGGCTCCAGGGCGGCCCGAAGGGCACCAGGGAGGCGCTGGCATCGAGCAGCTGTTCCGGCCGGCAGCCCAGCCGCCGGGCTGCCGCGAGGCGATTGCCGCCATGGGGATCGGGTGGGGGCTGCGGCGCCCTTGCAGCGCCGGTGCATTCCTTCGCGGACACGGACCCCTGCCGGTGATGGCCCCAGCCTGCTCCCCCATCCCTGCCGATGGACGCCATCACGGCAGCGCCGGGCGCTTTCGTCCGGCAGGCTGGTGTGGCCTGCGCCCAGCCGGGGCCTCCCTCCTGGCCTTCCCCAGGATCAGCCTCCGGCTTTCCTTTCCTCCCTCCCGATCCGCGCCCGTGTCCGCCCCGCTGCTCGCTTCGGTGATCCGCTCCATCAGCCGGGTGCTGCTGGGCAAGGAGGAGAAGGTGCGGCTGGCCCTGGCCTGCCTGCTGGCCCGCGGCCATCTGCTGATCGAGGATCTGCCCGGCGTTGGCAAGACCACCCTGGCCGAGGCCCTGGCCCGCAGTTTCGGTCTGGATTTCCGGCGCGTGAGCTTCACCAGCGATCTGCTGCCCGCCGATCTGACCGGCATCAATGTGTTCGATCCTGCCGCCGGCGGCTTCCAGTTCCAGAGCGGCCCTCTGTTCTGCCAGGTGCTGCTGGCCGATGAGATCAACCGCGCCAGTCCCCGCACCCAGAGCGCCCTGCTGGAGGCGATGGCGGCAGGGCGGGTCAGCGTTGATGGCACCAGCCATCCGCTGCCTTCCCCCTTTCTGGTGATCGCCACCCAGAACGGTCTCGATCAGGGAGGCACCGCACCGCTGCCGGAATCCCAGCTCGACCGGTTCTTGATGCGCCTGAGCCTGGGCTTCCCCGATCGCCGCGCCGAGGCCGCCCTGCTTCGGGGGGAGGGGCTTCGGCCCGAGGCGATCGCGGTGCAGGGCAGGCCGGAGGACCTGCTGGAGCTGCAGCGCCAGGCGGCTGCAGTCCATGCCAGTGAGGCGCTGATCGCCTACCTGCTCGATCTGCTGTCCCGCAGTCGGGAGGGAACCGGCCGGGGCCTGCCCCTCTCCCCACGGGCTGGCCTGGGGCTGCTTGCGGCGGCCCGCGGCTGGGCCCTGCTGGAGGGCCGCGATCATGTCCTTCCCGATGACGTTCAGGCGGTATTCGCCGCCGTGGTGGAGCATCGCCTCGACGGCGGACAGCCATCGGGGCCTGCCGGTGATCTCAGCCGCCAGCTGCTGAGCGGAATCGATGGACTTCGTTAAGCCCCCGCGGGGGGAACGGCTGCGGCTGGGGCTGCGCAACCTCTACATCGTCCCGACGCGCTTCGGCTGGCTCTGGCTGGCGGCTGTGGTGATGCTGCAGATCGTCGGCATCCAGATGCGCAGCAACGGCCCTCTGCTGCTCAGCGATCTGATGCTGGGGCTGTTGCTGCTGGCCCTCCATCTCACCCACTTCAACCTGCAGGGGGTGGAGCTGTCGGCGGGGGATCCCCAGCCGGGCTTTGCCGGCGCGACCCTCACCTATCCGTTGCAACTGCGCTGTCCCTCCCGCTGTGAGGGCCTGCGGCTGCACTTCGCCGCCGCCGAGCCGTTGCCGCTGCCGGTGCTGGAGCGGGGCGAGCATCGGTTGATGGTGCCCTGGATCCCGCCGCTCCGCGGCCTGCAGCCGCCCGGCATCCTGCGCATCCAGACCACCGCACCTCTGGGGTTGTTCGTGTGCTGGAGCCGCTGGCAGCCGCCTGTGCCCCAGCTGGTCTATCCAGAGCGGCGGGAGGGGCCGGTGCGCCTGCTGATCGAGGCAGCGGATCAGCCCCTGGCCCGGCTGGCCGATCCGGTCCAGGCAGCCCCCGGCAGTGATCACTGGTGGGATCTGCAGCCCCATCGCCCCGAGGATGGGGTCAGCCGACTGGCCTGGAAGCTTGTGGCCCAGGGGCGCGGCCGCCACAGCAAGGTCTTCCGCGCGCCAGCCGAGCGCCTGCCGCTGCTGGCGCCCGATCCGGCCGTTCCCTTCGAGCAGGCCCTGGAACACCTCAGCGCCCGCATCTGCCGCCTGCATGCCCAGGGCAGCGCCTATGGCCTTGTGCTCCCCCGGGAGAGCATCCCTGCCGGAGCGGGCCATGCCCAGCGGGCGCGTGCGCTGGCGGCCCTGGCCACCGCCTGAGATGCTCCGTTTCCGCTTTCGTCCGGATCCCGCCGAGCGTTTCGCCGTCGCTGCCCGGTTTCAGGGATTGGCCCTGCTGCCCCTCGGCCTCTGCCTGCTGGCCCTGCCGCCAAGCGGTGTGCTGCCGGCTCTCACGATCGGCCTGGGCGTTCTGACGTTGTTGAAACTGCTCGAGGCCCGGCGGCTGGAAGAGCGCCGGCTGGTGGCCCTGCTGCAGCTGGTCACGGCGGGCCTGGTGGCGGCCCAGCTGCCGGCCCTGGCCCCCAGCCTGCTGCAGCTCGCGGCCACCATTCTGGGCCTGTCCGGTTTGCTGGCGCTGGAACTCGGCGCCGGCCTCGACTGGAGGATGCTGCTGCGCCGCAGCGTCCAGGTGCTGGCGGCCGGGCTGCCGCTTGCCCTGGTGCTGTTTCTGCTGGTGCCGCGCCTGGAACCCTTCGCTGCCCTGCCCATGAACGGCGGCGCTGCGGCGACCACCGGTCTGAGCGATCAGCTCGATCCCGGCAGCATCGCCGCCTTGGTCAGCTCCGATGCGCCGGCGGCCCGGGTGAGCCTGCCGGCGGGGCTGCCGCCGCCCGAGGCGCGCTACTGGAGGGTGCTGGTGCATGACCGTTTCGATGGGCGCAGCTGGACTCGCAGCACCCCCTCCGGCCTCCCCCGCGGCAGAGCCGTGGCAGCAGCTGGGGCTACGGGCGCTGAGGCGTCGACGGCCTCCTCTGGGCGCTCCGGCCAGGTCAGCCAGCTGTGGGTGGCTTCTCCCGGGACGCAGCAGGCGGTGCCGTGGTCGGGCAGTGGCCAGCCTCTGGGGGGAGATCTGGTGCTGCAGGCCAACGGTGAGTTGCTGCACCGCGGGCCGCGGGATCAGCGGCGCGTGTATGCCATCGGGACCTCGGTGCAGCGCCCGGCCTGGCGGACAGCGTCGCCCACGGCCGCAGACCTGCAGCTGCCAGCGGGCGTCAATCCCCGGCTGGAAGCCCTGGGGGGCAGCTGGGCTGTGCTCCCTTCACCGCTGCAGCGCCTCCGCGCCGCCCGCGACTGGTACCGCAGCCATGGCTTCAGTTACACCCTCCAGCCGGGCACGCTGCCGGAGCGCGCTCCCCTCGATGCCTTCCTGTTCGAGCGCCGCCGCGGCTTCTGCGGCCATTACGCCAGCAGTTTCACGGCCCTGATGCGGGCGGCGGGTCTGCCGGCGCGGGTGGTGAGCGGTTATCGCGGCGGGCGTTGGGTGGAGGCCCTGGGTGGTCAGCGCTACCTGGAGCTGCGTCAGTCCGACGCCCATGCCTGGAGTGAGGTGTGGCTGCCCGGCAGCGGCTGGGTTTCGGTGGATCCCAGCCGCTGGGTTGGTGCTCAGGAGGGGGCAACCCTGATGCGGCGTTCCGGCTCGGTGCCGTTTGTCTGGCTGCAGCAGCAATGGTGGGCCCTCGATCTGGTCTGGACCCGCCTGTGGCTGGGATTCGATCGCAACACGCAGGCTTCCCTGCTGCAATGGCTGCTGGGCCCGCTGCTCCCCGGGCTGGGGTTCATCGTGCTGTTGGCCGTTGCCCTCACCCTGGGATTGGGTCTGGGGGGCCTTGCGCTGCTGCGGAGGCGCTCCCCGGTGGATGCCAGCCGTCGGCAGCTGGAGCGGCTGCTTGACCAGCTGCAACGCCATGGCCTCGAGCCCCGGCCCGGGGAGACCCTGGCCGGTTTCGCCACAAGGCTGGAGCAGCGTTGGCCGGATCTGGGGCCCCAATGGCGTCAGCTGGTCAGCACCTATCAGCGGCTGCGTTTTGCCCCACCGGAGAGGGGCCAGCCGGGCAGGGGCGAGCTGGAGCACCAGTGCCGGGCCCTGGGCCGCCGGATTCAGCGGCTCCCGCGCTGAGGCGAGGGCGGTTCGGCTGCGTTACAACAGAGCCCCGAAGCAATGCAGGGCGGACCATGGCACAGCAGGGCATCGGCTCAGGGGCTGCGGCCAGGCGCCACCCCCGAGTTCCGCATCGGCCTGTCCTGCCCCTGATGGTGGCGACCCTGGTGGGTCTGGCGCTCCCCTGGTCTGCCCAGGCGGCCAGCACCGAACAGCTGATGCGGCTGCTGCAGCGGGGCTCCTGTCCCGACTGCAAACTGCAGGATGCCGATCTGGTTCAGGCCGATCTGCGCGATGCCGATCTGCGGCGCGCCCGGTTGCAGCGGGCCAATCTCAGCGGTGCCCGGCTGGATGGCGCCCGGCTGGTGGGTGCCGATTTGAGCTTCACCAGCCTCAAGGGAGCCTCCCTGCGCGGCGCCGATCTGCGTGGGGCGCGTCTGGAAGGTACCGATCTGCGTGCCAGCGATCTCAGCGGTGCCCAGCTCGACCCCGGCGCCCTTGCGCGCGCCTACTGGAGTCAGGCCCGGGGGCTGCAGCCGGGCACCCTGACCTACGCCCAGCTGCACAATGCCGGTGTGGAAGCCTCCCAGGGTGGCAATGCCCCCAGGGCGGAGGATTTCTTCGGTCAGGCCATCACCCTGCAGCCCGATGCGGCGATCAGCTGGCTGGCCCGCGGCATCGTGCGCAACGAGCAGGGCAAAACTGCCCTGGCCGCTCAGGATTTCCGCTACGCCGCCGCTCTCTATACCCAGCAGGGCGACGCGGAGACGGCCAAGAAGCTCACGGAGGCCGCCATTGCCATGGAGAAGCCCTCAGCCAAGCCCCCTGGAGGCAATGGGGCCGGTTCGGCCTTCCTGTCCGGCACCGCCAGCCTGTTCCAGGGGCTGGCGCCGCTGGCACTCAAGCTGCTGCCCCTGATGCTCTGACGCCGTTCGGAAAGGCTCCTCAGGGATTGGTTGGAGTGGGGGTCATCCGCAGCAGATCGCGGGCTTGGGGCGTGCCCGGCTGGTAGCCATAGCCGTAGGCGCCGCCGTCCTCATCCCGGATGATCTTCGGGGTGACCAGGATCACCAGCTCACGCTTGCGGCGGGAGCCCGCGCTGCTGCGGAAGAACTGGCCGATGATCGGAATGTCACCCAGTACCGGCCATTTCTGCACGGTTTCGGTGTCGCGGTCGGAGATGACCCCCGTCATGATCAGGGTCTGGCCGTCGCGCACGCGGGCGCTGCCCGATTCGAGGCTGCGGATGGCCAGGATGTCGATCGGTCCGCAATTGGGAATGGTCTGCTGTTTGACCGCTGCAGTGATCGTCGGTGAGATCGAAAAGGTGACGAAGCCGTTGTCGTCGATCTTGGAGACCCGTGCGCCGAAGGTGAGGCCGGCCACACTCAACTGGGGCTGGCAGACCGGTGGTGCGCCGGCGACAGTGGAGCTCTGCACCGTGTAATTGGTGATCACCTGATCACCAACCACCACGAAGGCTTCATTGGCCCGGGAGCGACCGATGGTGCCGGTGGTATTGCCTCCACTACCACTACCACTACCACTACCACCGCCACTGCCACTGTTCAAGGACTGGGCCAGGATGGATTGATCGCCTCCAGAGCGAACGGTTTCGGGATTATCTGTCAAGATAAGAGTAGGACTGGCCAGCACCTTTGTAGAGCCCGCCAAAATAGAAGCCTGTACCAGGGTGAAAAGGTTATCGCTTGGATAGAATTGTCCCGGATTGACTCGACG
>JBAWXG010000034.1:0-27553 GCA_037144195.1 Synechococcus sp. ELA057 | reverse complement strand
GCCGTGGCCCATGCCCCCGTCGATTTCGACGCCCTGGTGGACCGCAACGTCAGCAAGCCGGCCCGTTACCTGGGCAACGAACTCGGTGTGCTGCCCCGCGACTGGGCGCAGGCCTGGCCAGCTGCGGCGGTGCGCTGGTGCCTCACCTACCCCGAGGTCTACGAGGTGGGGGCCAGCAACAGCGGCCACATCATTCTCTATTCGATTCTCAACAGCGTTCCCGGCCAGCTGTGCGATCGCAGCTACCTGCCGGCGGCGGATCTGAGCGAGCGCCTCAGGAGCCGGGGCACGTCCCTGTTCGCGGTCGAAAGCCGCATGCCGCTGGCGGCCTTCGACATCCTCGGGTTCTCCCTGAGCTACGAGCTCGGCGCCACCAACATCCTCTCGATGCTCGATCTGGCGGGCATCCCCCTGCATGCCGCCGATCGCGGCGATCTGCCCCTGGCCGATCCGCTATCGCCGCCGCTGATCTTCGCCGGTGGCCCCACGGCCACCAGCAATCCCGAGCCCTATGCCGCCTTTTTCGATTTCATCGCCCTCGGCGATGGTGAGGAGCTGCTGCCGGAGATCGGCCTGGTGGTGGCGGAGGCCCGCTCCGCTGGGCTGAGCCGCCGCCAGCTGCTGCGCGATCTGGCCCAGGTGCCAGGGGTTTATGTGCCCGGCCTGTATGGCCCCGGGGCCGACGGGGTGACGATCGAGCCCCTGGAGCCGGGCCTGCCGCGTCGCATCCTGCGCCGCACCGCCACCCCCATGCCCCACTACGCGATGGGGCTGGTGCCCCACATCGAAACGGTGCACGACCGCCTCACGGTGGAGATCCGGCGCGGCTGCACCCGTGGCTGCCGCTTCTGCCAGCCCGGCATGCTCACCCGCCCCGCCCGCGACGTGGAGCCCGAGGCGGTGATCGAGGCGGTGGAGGAGGGGATGCGCCGCACCGGCTACAGCGATTTTTCCCTGCTGTCGCTCAGCTGCAGCGACTATCTGGCGCTGCCGGCGGTGGGGGTGGAGCTGCGCAACCGGCTCGCCGAGCGCAACGTCAGCCTCACCCTGCCCAGCCAGCGGGTGGATCGCTTCGATGCCGACATCGCCCACATCCTCGGCGGCACCCGCCGCGCCGGGCTCACCTTCGCGCCGGAGGCCGGCACCCAGCGCCTGCGCGACATCGTCAACAAAGGACTCAGCGATGAGGAGCTGCTGCGGGGCATCCGCACCGCCATGGAGAACGGCTACCGCAAGGTCAAGCTCTATTTCATGATCGGCCTGCCGGGGGAGACCGATGCCGATGTGCTCGGCATCGCCGACACCTGCCGCTCCCTGCAGGAGCGCTGCCGCGATCTGGCCCGGCTGGAGCTGAATCTCACGATCAGCAACTTCACCCCCAAGCCCCACACCCCGTTCCAGTGGCACAGCGTCAGCACCGCCGAATTCCGGCGCCGCCAGGAGCTGCTGCGCCGCGCGTTGCGGCAGCTGCGGGGCATCAAGGTCAATTTCACCGACGTGCGGCTGTCGGCGGTGGAGGATTTCATCGGCCGCAGCGACCGGCGGCTGGCTCCGGTGATCGAGGCGGCCTGGCGGGCCGGCGCCGGTCTCGATGCCTGGTTCGAATCGGCCGAGCGCACGCACACGGCCTGGACCCAGGCGATGGAGGAGGCCGGGCTGGGCGGCCGCTACCGCCAGCTGGAGATGGGCGGCTGGGGGGCGACCGAAACCATGGATGCCACCCAGCGGGCCGATTTCTGCCGCCAGCCCCTGCCGTGGGATCACATCGACAGCGGCATCGACAAGGCCTGGCTGGCGGAGGATCTGCAGCGGGCCCTGGAGGCTGCGGTGGTGCCCGACTGCTCCTTCGACGGCTGCAGTCACTGCGGTGTGTGCGGGCCTGAGCTCGGGCACAACGTGGTCATCCCGCCGCCGCCGGTGCCGCCGGCCCTGCCGCCTCGCGCCCCGGCCAGTGAGCGGGTCAGCCGCCTGCGCTTCGGCTTCTCCCGCACCGGTTCCCTGGCGCGCATCAGCCACCTCGACAGCGTGCGGCTGCTGGAGCGGGCCCTGCGCCGCAGTGGCCTGCCGGTGAGCTTCACCGGCGGCTTCCATCCCCTCCCCAGGCTGCAGTTCGCCCTGTCGTTGCCCCTGGGCGTGGAGGGCCTCGGGGAGTGGTTCGACCTGGAGTTCACCACCGATCCACAGCAGCTGGACCCGCAGGCGACTCGCGCTGCGCTGCAGCGTGAGCTCCCCAAGGAATTCCAGCTGCTGTCGGCCGCGGCGGTGACGGTGCACGGGCCGAGTCTTTCCCAGGAGGTGGTGGAATCCCACTGGCGCTTTGATCTGCTCGCCGCGCGCAACGCCAGTCCCTCCGCCTCGGCAGCCGCAGAGCCGGCACGCTGGCCCGCGGCCGACCGCTGGGATTCCGCTGTCGCTGCCCTATTGGCGGCCGAGGCGCTGGCCTGGAACGATCAGGACAAGAAGGGGCGTCCACGCCAGCGGGACTGCCGGCCCTATCTGCTCAGCCTCAGGCGGCTGGAGGCCGAAGACGACGTCGGCAGAGTCACCCTGGAACTCGGGGCGGTCATCGACCCCCAGGGCCGCGGCCTGCGACCGGAGCAGATCGTCTTCTGGCTGGAGCAGACGCTGGGCCTTTCGCTGGAGCTGGAGGCAGTGCAACGGCGGGCATTGCTGCTGCGTGCGTGCTAATTTGCAGACAAGACGGTCGATCGAATCCGAGGCGTCTACACCCAGGTTTGCTCTCCAGTAGCTCTCACGCTCCTGGCCGAATCATGATCATCCTGCAGGGGATCTCTCTGCACCCGATCTGTCTCTAATCCGGGTTCCAGCCCTTGGCATCACTGCAGCCAGGTCCGCCAGGACAGGCTCCTGTGATCGTGATCGCCGCCCAGTCGCTCTCCCGTCGGATCGCTTCTGCATCCACTGCGGGACCAGCGCTTCTCTTCACGCGGCTGTTGTTCGGTGCGCCCCGCCCCGCAGAGCGCAGGATCCATTGATCTTCACCCGGCAGCCCCCGATCTTCGGGTTCTAAAGCCGCTTCAGCGCCTCTCCCAGCACGGGTCGGGACGTTGTTCCAATCCGTTCAGTGCGGTCCCCTCAGCACTGTCCTGAACCTCCTCAGCCCGGCAGGGCAACGAGGTCCATCGCGTCGCACCCGCCTTGAGGCGGGACTCCATTCTTGTAGGCCCCGGACCCCTGGCGCCGGATAGCCGCTCAGCATTTCCCTCTTCTGCCCACACCCTGTCATTCCTTCGGCAGGCCCAACGCATCGAGCCTGAATCTTCCATGCCCCAGCACATCGTCATCGCCGAGCCGTTGCGGATCGCCGCCGTGCTCAGCGACGATCGCGTCGATGAGCTGGTGGTGGCCCAGGGCCGCTACCAGATCGGTGACGTCTATCTCGGAACCATCGAGAATGTCCTCCCCGGCATCGATGCCGCTTTCGTCAACATCGGCGAGAGCGAGAAGAACGGTTTCATTCACATCACCGATCTCGGCCCCCTGCGCCTGAAGAAGGGCGGGGCCGGCATCACCGAGCTGCTCGAGCCCCGCCAGAAGGTGCTGGTGCAGGTGATGAAGGAGCCCACCGGCTCCAAGGGGCCGCGGCTCACCGGCAACCTCACGCTCCCAGGCCGTTTTCTGGTGCTCCAGCCCCACGGCCAGGGGGTCAACATCTCCCGCCGGATCGCCAGCGAGAACGAGCGCAACCGGCTGCGGGCCCTGGGTGTGCTGATCAAGCCCCCCGGCGCCGGTCTGCTGATCCGCACCGAGGCCGAGGAGGTCTCCGAGGAGCTGCTGATCGACGACCTCGAGGCGCTGCTGCGCCAGTGGGAGGCGATTCAGCAGGCCGCCGAGACCGCAGTGCCACCGGTGCTGCTCAACCGCGACGAGGATTTCATTCACCGCGTGCTGCGCGACTTCTACAGCCCGGAGGTGGCGCGCATCGTCGTCGATACGCCCGACGCCGTCGCCAGGGTGCGCGGTTTTCTGGGCGCCGATCAGGCCAATGTGCTGGTGGAGGCCCACAGCGGCGGCGGAGAGATCCTTGAGGACTTCAAGGTCAATGCCGCCATCCGCGATGCCCTCAAGCCGCGGGTGGAACTGCCCTCCGGCGGGTACGTGATCATCGAGCCCACCGAGGCGCTCACGGTGATCGATGTCAACTCCGGCTCGTTCACCCGATCGGCCAATGCCCGGGAAACGGTGTTGTGGACCAACTGCGAGGCGGCGGTGGAGATCGCCCGTCAGCTGCGTCTGCGCAACATCGGCGGGGTGGTGATCGTCGATTTCATCGACATGGATTCCCGCCGGGATCAGCTGCAGCTGCTGGAGCATTTCACCCAGGCCGTGCGCGACGACTCCGCCCGGCCCCAGATCGCTCAGATCACCGAGCTGGGCCTGGTGGAGCTCACACGCAAACGGCAGGGCCAGAACCTCTACGAGCTCTTCGGTCGCCCCTGTCCCAGTTGCGGGGGCCTCGGCCATGTGGCCGTCCTTCCAGGGCGTGACACGCTTCAGCCACTGGCTACCGTCTCCGGCCTGGTGCGCTCGGCGCTGCCGAGCCGCTCCGATGCAGCGGTCGTCACCGCTGCGCCCAGCGATGGTGGTGGCCGCCGCCGTCGCGGTCGCGGCGGCCGCGGCGGTGAGTCCTCCGATGCCCTGCCCGCGACGGAAGGCATGGCTGCTCCGCTGCGTGAGGGTGGATCCGTGGAACGGGAAGAGGCTCCCCCACGCCGCTTTGAGCACGATCTGGTGGCTGTGGCCATGGAGCCCGACCAGGAGCTCGTCTATGGCTGGATGGGCCTGAGCCCCTCTCTGCTGCTGGATCCTGTCCCCGATGGCGACAACGTGGTCGTGCGGGTGGTGCGACCCGGCAGCGATCCCGAGGCTGTGCTGGAGGAGGCGCGTCAGCAGCTGTCGTCTTCCGGATCTCGTCGCCGCCGCCGCGGCCGAGGTGGTGAGGGACGCTCCACGGCTGAGGAGTTTGCAGGGGATGCGCCCGGCCTTGCCTCCAGCGATGCCGATGGCCCCGCCCCGCAACAGGCCGAGCCGGTTCCTGCGCCCGACGCTCCTGCGCCCGATGCCGAAGCCACTCCCGGTCGCCGCCGCCGCCGCTCCAGCCAGGCAGCCGCCCCGGAGCCTGAGGCTCAAGCCGCCGAAGCCTCCGCCGAAGCCAGCACCGAACCGCCTGCCGCAGACGCCCAGGAGGAGCAGGATGCTCAGGCTGAATCGCGCCGCCGCCGCCGCCGCTCCTCCGCCAGCGGCTGAGTCGTTGGTTGTGCAGGCGAACCCGGATGCCGATCCCTGGGGAGGCCATGCTCCCGGGGACTGTGCCGGCGTCGACGAGGTGGGCCGCGGCTGCCTGTTCGGGCCGGTCTATGCCGGGGCCGTGGTGCTCGCTGCCGGGGCGATCGCGCCCCTGCAGGCCCATGGACTGACCGACAGCAAAAAGCTCAGCCCCCAGCGGCGGGCCGCTCTGGTGCCTCTGATCCAGCGGAATGCGCTGGCCTGGGCCATCGGTCAGGCCAGCGCTGGCGAGATCGATCGGTTCGGCATCCGTGCCGCCACGGAGCGCGCCATGCACAGGGCCCTGACCCGGCTGCCGTTCTCCCCTCCGATGCTGCTGGTGGATGGCGTGCTGCCGCTGCGCGGCTGGTCTGGAGCGCAGCTGACACTGGTGGCCGGCGATCTGCGCAATCCCGCCATCGCTGCCGCGAGCGTGCTTGCCAAGGAGGCCCGCGATGCCCATCTGCGCCGACTGGCACGTCGCTACCCGGGGTACGGACTGGAGCGCCACATGGGCTACGGCACGGCAGCCCATCGCCAGGCGATCCTCCAGCAAGGGATCACCCCGCTGCACCGGCGCAGCTTTCTGGGCCGGCTGCTGGGCCGTGCAGATTCCCAGGACTGCTGATCAGACCTCGGCAGGGCTAAGAGCGGGATCCCGCTCCAGGCACCACTGCTGAAAATCGCTCAGCAACTGCTGCCCCACGCGGTTGCGGATGCCCAGCAGGATCCCCGCCAGCACCGAGCGTCCCGTGGCCTCGAGGATCTTCGGAGGGATCAGCCGCAGCAGGGGCGGTTGGCTGACGTGCACCGACAGACAGGCCTCTCCCTCCAGCCCCTGCGGTGAGGCGCTCAGCCAGGAGCTCAGGCCCAGCTGGAAGTCATCCACCAGGCCCAGACCCTCCAGGCGGCAATCGAGCGCCTGGAGTTCCAGGCGTCCGCCTTGGCTGGTGGCCTCCAGCTGGACGACCGGCTCGATCTGCAGCTGAAACACCTGCACACGGCTGACGTTGTAGCGGTAGTGGCCTGAGCCGAGGGGCTCCAGCTGGCTTGGATCGAGCAGCGCTCCGACCACCCGGTCGCGCTCGTTCAGGTAGGCCGCCAGCAGGTTGGCGTCAGCACGCACAGGGAGCGACAGCTGCTGTCGGGCGCTGAAGGCCAGTGTCATGCCCCGTTGCCCGGCAGGGCATGATCCTATCGGTCCTGTTCCACTGCCTCCCTGTGACCCGTCTTGCCTTTCTCGGCCCCGTCGGCACCTATGGGGAGCAGGCCGCCAGGCAGCTGGTGGCGCTGGCGGCGCTGGAGGAGGTGACCTACCTCCCCCAGCAGGGGATCCGGGCTGTGATTCAGGCCCTGGCCGCCGGTGAGTGCGAAGCGGCCGTGGTGCCGGTGGAGAACTCGGTGGAAGGCGGTGTGACCACCTGCCTGGATGCGCTCTGGGAGCACACCGATCTGGCGATCACCCGCGCCCTGGTGCTGCCGATCCGCCATGCCCTGGTGGGCAGCGGCCCGCTGGAGGGCATCAGCGAGGTGCTCTCCCACCCCCAGGCCCTGGCCCAGTGCAGCCAGTGGCTGGCCGAGCATGTGGCAACGGCCCTGCAGCTCCCCACCAGCTCCACTGCCGAGGCGGCCCGGCTGGTGCGCGGCAGCCGCTTCCGCGCCGCGATTGCCTCCAGGGAGGCGGCTGCGGAGCATGGCCTTACGGTGCTGGCCTATCCGATCAACGATGTGCCGGGCAACTGCACCCGCTTTCTGCTGCTGCAACGCGGGCAGCGCGCGACGGAGGGGCCGCTGGTGAGCCTGGCCTTCTCGCTGCAGTCGAACCGGCCTGGGGCTCTGCTCAGCGCGCTGGCCTGCTTCGCCGGCGAGGGGCTGAACATGAGCCGCATCGAATCGCGCCCCTCCAAACGGGAGATGGGCGAATACATCTTCTTTGTCGATCTGGAGCAGGGGGCCAGCAGCGAGCCGCTGCAGGGTGCCCTCGAGCGGCTGCGTCCCCTGTGTGAGCACCTGGTGCTGTTCGGCGCCTATCCGCTCACCAGCCTTGTGGGGGAGGCGGGATCAGCCTGAAGCCAGGGGTTTTTGACCCCGGAACACCCCGAAGCGCATCAGCCCGGTGCGAAAGGCCCAGTCCATCAGCAGCAGGGTGGGGGTCTCCCGCAGGCCCTGCAGCACGGCAGCGGGACCGAGACCCAGCACCGCCCCGGGGCGGCGAACGCCTTCGAGGATCGATTCGATCCAGGAGGGCTGGGTGGCCTGGCTCCAGTCACCCGTCTCAATGGTGATGCCGCCTGCCCAGGCGCTGCCCTGCAGGTTGGCCGTCAGGGAAGGAATACTGGCGAATTCCGGATGGGCCCATTGGTCGAGCAGCTGGCGCATCACCCAGCGCTCGACGCCGTTCATCAGGCCATCGGCGGGATCGCGGCGGTTCCAGTCGGCAACGGCCAGCAGACCGCCGGGTCGCAGCACCCGCAGCAGCTCATCGGCATAGCGCTGCTTGTTGGGCATGTGGGGCCCGGCCTCCACGCTCCAGACGGCATCGAATCCCTGCTCGGCGCTGCCATCGGGAAGATCGAGGGCGAGGGCATCCATCACCGCGAAACGGCAGTGATCCAGTGAGGCTGGGGTGAGCTGGCGGGCCCTGGCGATCTGGGCGGGACTGATGCTGATGCCCAGCACCTCAAGCTGGTAATCCCGGGCGAGGATGCGGGCACTGCCGCCGATGCCGCAGCCCACATCGAGCACGCGGGATCCCGGCGGCAAACGATCCAGGCCGCTCCAGTGCACCAGTTCATGCACGAAGTCCGCCTTGGCGGCGCGGAAGTCGCGGGGGCCAGGAGGGGTGCCGTAGTGCCCCAGGTGCACGTGATCACCCCAGAGGCGCTCGAGCAGCTGATCCTGGGTCCAGCGGTCGTAGGCATCGGCGACGCTCTCGCCACCTCTGTAGCGGCGTTCATTGCGCTGCCAGAACCAGAGGCTCAGGAGCACCAACCCCAGGAGCAGCAGGATCAACAACGCGGCGGAAGGCATCGCGGGCCAGATGCCGCTCATGCCTCCTCACCGTCCCCGCCATCCAGGCTCTGGGGATCGAGATCGTTGAAGGTGTCCTTGAGGACGGTGCGGGCGGCCAGCTGGCGCCGGGTCTGATCGAGCAGTTCGTATTCCTGGCGTAGCCGCTCACCGGTGTCGGTGATCTCGAGCAGGGCCTGCTGGTGATCGGCCACCGGGCCTCCCAGGTGGGATCCGATCCAGAAGGACAGCTCCCTGGGCAGATCGGGCAGGTCGGCGGGCAGGGAGGAGGGCTTGCCGATCAGCTTGCCGGTGAGCTCGACGACGTCGTGCAGGGCCTGGGAGACGTCGGCGGTGAGGCTGGCGAGTTCGTCGTGCCCATCCTTGACCTCATCCTCGATCCAGCTGACCAGGCCCACCCGGAAGGGGGCATCGCGGACGATGCTCAGCACCCGGAAGCGCTGCTGACCCATGGTGACGATGTTGCTGCGCTCGTCGGGCTGGGTCTGGCAGTGGAGGATCTCGGCACAGCAGCCCACATCCGCCATGCGCTTCTCCTGGGGGTCCCAGCGCACCACGCCGAAGCGTCTGTCCTCCTCCATCACCTTGCGCAGCATCAGCCGGTAACGCGGCTCAAATATGTGCAGCGGCAGCACTTCCTGAGGGAAGAGCACCACATCGGGGAGGGGGAACAGGGGAAGTTCCCTCACGGCCAGATCGCTCATGCCATCAAGATGCCGTGGGCGGCAGGCGCATGGGACTCAAACCTGTGGAGAGGCGGAATGGGACAGCGCCGACGTGGCAACAGAAGCTCTTCTGGATCTGAATAGATCCTAGAAACGTGCCATCCCCGGTCGCTGGTCCGAGGATGGCTCATGCAGATTCTCCAACCGCCGCAGGCCAGGGATGCCACCGCAGGGGTGGGACCCAGTGGCGCGCCTGGCTTCAGAGCTTGACTTCGATGTCGACACCGCTGGGCAGATCGAGCTTCATCAGAGCGTCGATCGTGCGGGCGCTGGGGCTGTAGATGTCGATGATGCGCCGATGGGTGCGGGTTTCGAAGTGCTCGCGGGAATCCTTGTCCACGTGGGGCGAGCGCAGAACGCAGTAGATCTTGCGCTTGGTGGGCAGGGGGATCGGGCCGACGGCCGTGGCGGCGGTGTGGTCGGCGGTTTCGATGATCTTTTCGCAGGAGAGATCAAGCATGCGGCGATCAAACGCCTTGAGGCGGATGCGGATCTTCTGCTGGGCGATGGCGGCGGACATGGAGTCTCAGGCTGAAGGGAAGGAGCCACCCGAGCGGGCCGTCGGTTGGGCGATCAAGGCTCCGGCGGAAGGCCGGAAGCGAAGGCGCCGGGGGACGGTGGTTGGGCGTTGAATTGTCGAGGTGCGTCTTGAAAACCTATCAAAGAGGGAGGGAGGCGCAGCCCCCCTCCCTCAGCGCTCAGGCGACGATCTTGGAGACGACGCCGGCACCGATGGTGCGGCCGCCTTCACGGATGGCGAAGCGCATGCCCTGCTCAATGGCGACGGGGCAGATCAGCTCAGCGCTCATCTTGATCCGGTCGCCGGGCATCACCATCTCCACGTTGTCGCCTTCGTCGGAGGTGAAGGCGGTGATCTGGCCGGTCACGTCGGTGGTACGGATGTAGAACTGCGGGCGGTAGCCGGCGAAGAAGGGGGTGTGACGTCCACCCTCTTCCTTCTTGAGCACGTACACCTCACCTTCGAACTTGGTGTGGGGCTTGATCGAGTTGGGCTTGACCAGCACCATGCCGCGCTCGATATCTTCCTTCTGCACGCCGCGCAGCAGCAGGCCGACGTTGTCACCGGCCATGCCCTCGTCGAGCAGCTTGCGGAACATCTCCACACCGGTGACGGTGGTTTCGCGGGTGTCCTTGATGCCGACGATCTGCACGGTTTCGCCCACTTTCACCTTGCCGCGCTCGATCCGGCCGGTGGCCACCGTGCCGCGACCGGTGATCGAGAAGACGTCTTCCACAGCCATCAGGAAGGGCTTGTCGATCTCACGCTCAGGCTCGGGGATTGACGCATCGACGGCCGCCATCAGCTCCTCGACCTTGGCTTCCCACTCGGCATCGCCCTCCAGGGCCTTGAGGCCGGAGACCTTGATGACAGGGATGTCGTCGCCGGGGAAGTCGTAGCTGCTGAGCAGCTCGCGCACCTCCAGTTCCACCAGCTCGAGGATCTCTTCGTCGTCGACCATGTCGCACTTGTTGAGGGCGACAACCAGGGCGGGCACGCCCACCTGCTTGGCCAGAAGAATGTGCTCCTTGGTCTGGGCCATGGGGCCGTCGGTGGCGGCCACCACCAGGATGCCGCCGTCCATCTGGGCGGCACCGGTGATCATGTTCTTCACGTAGTCGGCGTGACCCGGGCAATCCACGTGGGCGTAGTGACGCGCTTCGGTCTCGTACTCGACGTGGGCGGTGTTGATGGTGATGCCGCGCTCGCGCTCTTCAGGAGCACCATCGATCTGGTCATAGGCCTGAGCCTTGGCCATGCCCTTCTTGGCCAGCACGCTGGTGATGGCGGCAGTGAGGGTGGTTTTGCCGTGGTCAACGTGGCCGATGGTGCCGATGTTGACGTGGGGCTTTTTCCTTTCGAACTTCTCGCGAGCCATGACGTTGAAGAATCGGGGTGGTGGGTTGCGTTTGGGTAGAGATCAGGAGTTGCCCTGATTCTTGGAGATGATGGCCTCGGCCACATTGCGAGGAACCTCCTCGTAGTGGCTGAACTCCATCGAGAAAATACCCCGACCCTGAGTCATGGATCGGAGCTGGGTGGCGTAGCCGAACATCTCGGCCAGGGGCACCTTGGACTGAACCTTGGATTGCCCGGCTTCGATGGACTGGCCTTCGACCTGTCCGCGGCGTGAGGAGAGATCTCCGATGACGGAACCGAGGAAATCCTCGGGCACCTCCACCTCAACCTTCATCATCGGCTCAAGCAGTACGGGATTGCACTTCTTGACCCCATCCTTGAAGGCCATGGATCCGGCGATCTTGAACGCCATTTCCGATGAGTCGACGTCGTGATACGAACCGTCGACCATGGTGACTTTCACATCGATCATCGGGAAACCCGCAATCACGCCGGACTGGCAGGTTTCTTTCATGCCGGCTTCCGCCGGTCCGATGTATTCCTTGGGAACGATACCGCCGACAATTTTGTTGACGAATTCGAACCCGGAACCCGGCTCGCCGGGCTCCATCTCGATCACCACGTGGCCGTACTGGCCTTTACCGCCGGTCTGACGGGCGAACTTGCCTTCGCCCTTGGCGCTGCCCCGGATCGTTTCCCGGTAGGAGACCTGGGGAGCGCCGATGTTGGCCTCCACCTTGAACTCCCGCAGCATGCGGTCCACCAGAATCTCGAGGTGCAGTTCGCCCATGCCGGCGATCACCGTCTGGTTGGTTTCCGGATCGGTGCGCACCCGGAAGGTGGGATCCTCCTCGGCGAGGGAGGTGAGCGCCTTGGAGAGCTTCTCCATGTCGCCCTTGGTCTTGGGCTCCACGGCCACCGAAATCACGGGCTCGGGAATGTAGAGCGATTCGAGGATGATCTGATCGCTGTCGACGCAGAGGGTGTCGCCCGTGGTGGTGTCCTTGAGGCCGAGCACGGCGCCGAGGTCACCGGCGCGCAGCTCATCCACCTCCTCACGCTCATCGGCCTTGAGCACGATTAGGCGGGAGATGCGCTCCTTCTTGTCCTTGGTGGAGTTCATCACGTAGCTGCCCTTCTGCAGCACTCCGGAGTAGATCCGCACAAAGGTGAGCTTGCCGAAGGGGTCGGCCATCACCTTGAAGGCCAGGGCGCTGAAGGGGGCGGTGTCCTCAGCGGGGCGCAGGGCTTCGGTGCCGTCGGGCAGCAGGCCCTGGATCGGCGGGATGTCCACAGGGGCAGGCAGATAGTCGACGACAGCGTCGAGCAGCAGCTGCACACCCTTGTTCTTGAAGGCGGAGCCGCAGAGCATCGGCACCAGCCCATGCTTGAGCACGCCTTCGCGAATGCCCTTGCGCAGCTGCTCCTCGCTGAGCTCGCCTTTCTCGAAGAACTCCTCGATCAGGGCCTCATCGGTTTCGGCCACGGCCTCCATCAGATAGGCGCGCCATTTGGCGACCTCGTCCGCCATGGCGGCGGGAACATCGGTTTCCTCGATGTCCTTGCCGAGGTCGTCCTTGTAAATGAAGGCCCGGTTCTTGACCAGATCGATGATGCCGCTGAGCTCACCCTCGGCTCCGATCGGCAGCTGGATCGGCGCAGCTTTGGCCTTGAGGCGATCCTTGATCTGCTCGAAGACCTTGAGGAAGTCGGCGCCGGTGCGGTCCATCTTGTTGACGAACACCATGCGCGGAACGCTGTAGCGATCGGCCTGGCGCCAGACGGTCTCCGACTGGGGCTGCACACCGCCGACGGCGCAGAAGACGGCGATCACACCGTCGAGAACGCGCATCGAGCGTTCCACTTCGATCGTGAAATCGACGTGGCCTGGTGTATCGATGATATTGATGCGGTGATCCTTCCAACTGGTGGAGATGGCAGCGGCGGTGATCGTGATCCCCCGCTCACGCTCCTGCTCCATCCAGTCGGTCACCGCGGCGCCATCGTGCACCTCGCCCATTTTGTGGACGACACCGGAGTAGAAAAGAATCCGCTCGGTCGTGGTGGTTTTGCCGGCATCGATGTGCGCGGCAATCCCGATGTTTCTGACGCGATCGAGAGGAAAGGCGCGGGCCACTTTGGGTAGTCTCCGGGTTGGGGTCGACAAAAATGGGGCATTACTTTACAGACCGGCCAGCGGCTTGCCGGCGGGAGGCGGCGGGGCCGTGGCGGCCGCGCTCCCCTGGAGATTCAGTAGCGGTAGTGGGCGAAGGCCTTGTTGGCCTCGGCCATCTTGTGGGTCTCCTCCCGTTTGCGGACGGCACTGCCGGCCTCGTTGGCCGCATCCATCAGTTCACCGGCAAGCTTCTGGGCCATCGAACGGCCATTGCGGGCGCGGGAAAAGTTCACTAGCCAGCGCAGGGCCATGGCGGTGCCGCGGTCCTGGCGGACCTCCATCGGCACCTGGTAGGTGGCGCCACCGACGCGGCGGGCCCGCACCTCCACCAGAGGAGTGGCGTTGCGAACGGCGGTTTCGAACAGTTCCAGCGGATCGCCGCCGGTGCGGTCGTGGATCAAGCCGAAGGCATCGGAAAGGATGCGCTGGGCTGTGGATTTCTTGCCGTGCTTCATCAACCGGGCCACGATCATCGAGGCCAGACGGCTGTTGAACTGCGGGTCGGGCAGTACGGGACGCTTCTCGGCAGCGTTGCGGCGGGACATGGAACGGGAGGGTCGAACGTCGGGGAATCGGGATGGCGGCAGCGAGGGTTTCGCCGCTCAGCTGGGCCTCAGCCTTTGGGGGTCTTGGCGCCGTACTTGGAGCGGGACTGGCGGCGGTCCTTGACCCCGGCCGTGTCGAGGGTGCCGCGGATGATGTGGTAGCGAACACCCGGCAGATCCTTGACGCGCCCGCCACGGATCAGCACCACGGAATGCTCCTGCAGGTTGTGGCCGATGCCGGGGATGTAGGCCGTCACCTCAAAGCCCGAGGTGAGCCGCACCCTGGCGACCTTGCGCAGAGCCGAATTGGGCTTCTTGGGCGTGGAGGTGTACACACGGGTGCACACGCCGCGACGCTCCGGACAGGAGCGCAGTGCCGGGGACTTGGTCTTGCGGGTGAGACGCTGCCGCTCGGTGCGGATCAGCTGCTGGATGGTGGGCATCGAGGGCCGTCAGGGCTTTCGTCTGTGCTGGTCGTTGCGAACAGGCCGCCAGTGCGACCGATTTCGACAATCCGTCACCTTACTTCCCCGCCGTCCCCCCGTTCCCCCATGCGGCTGAAGGCCGCGCCGCAGGCGCAGCAGCGCACCCCCT
This sequence comes from Synechococcus sp. ELA057, assembly GCA_037144195.1. Taxonomy (GTDB): domain Bacteria; phylum Cyanobacteriota; class Cyanobacteriia; order PCC-6307; family Cyanobiaceae; genus Cyanobium. The sequence goes on along the minus strand of JBAWXG010000034.1, from coordinate 13,318 downwards.
CGCCGGCGCGGATCAGAAAGCCGCCGCCGCTGAGATCGCCTTTGTAATCGAGCTGCAGGCCGGCCAGGAGCGGCAGTTGCTCCGAGGGGGCGAACAGGGTGATGCCATCGGCCCGTGCCAGGGGGGACCCGGCCAGCTGGCCCGGCCGCAGCCGGATCGCCCAGCGTTCGCAGCTGCCCTCGAGCAGATCGAGATGCATCAGCCCTGGGGTGCCGGCAACGGCGGCCTGGCGGCTGAGCTCGGCGGCGGCGGCGGCGGTGACGCGCAGGCTGTGGCCCCGGGGCACGGTGGCATCAAGCAAGATCCGCACCAGTGTGTCAGCAGCCTCATCCGCTCTGGAGCGGCCCCCGGGTTCAGCTGCCCTGGCGCGGCACCAGACCGAGGCCGTTGTGGATGGCCGCCGTCACCCCCCGTCCCTTCACGGTCTGGGTGCCTCCCATCACCAGGCCGGTGGAGCTGCCGCCATCGAGGTTGAGCGCGTTGCGCACGCCCATCTGCTGCAGCAACTGACTCGTTTCGCTCAGGGTGGGGCCTTCCTGGCCCACCCCCTGCAGGGTGATCAGCAGCAGCCGCCGCTCGTCGCTGGCCACCACCGTGCGCGGGGCACCCTGGCCCAGGAAGGCGCTGCTGAAGCCCTCGGCCGCCCCCTGCAGCACCACCTGGCCGTTCTGAAGCAGCAAAGGCCCGCCGCCGATCACATTCGGGGCCCAGCCGAGTGGATCGCTGGGCCGGCTCTCGAGCCGCAGGGGCTCTCCTTCACTCCACGGCAGCGAGACGCCGCCGCGGGCCACCACCAGGCTGTCGTCGCCCCCCAGGGGGACCCCAGCGGCCAGCTGGTCGCCATCGAGTCGCCGTGCCACCACACCCTGCCGCAGCAGGACCGCGGTCTCATTGCCGCTCATCGCCCGGTACCAGGGCCCCCAGTCGGCTGTGTAGCGGCTCATTCCCTGCATCACGTAGCCGCTGTTGAGCACCATCAGAGGCCAGCGCCCCCCCTGGCTGTCGATCAGCCATTCCTGCAGCATCAGCCGGCCGAAGCGGGGCATCTGGCCCGGTTCCCAGGCCACAACGCCGCGGTTGAGGATGGGCCCGGAGAGCCAGCGCCCCTGTTCGCGCAGGGCTCCGAGGGGCAGCCGCCGCACCCGGTTGAAGAAGCCACCGTTGATCGCCACCAGGGCATCCCAGCGGCGGGCCAGGTTGGGCAGCAGGTTGAGCCCCTCCATCGCCTGGCTGCTGCGCAGCGGCCGCAGTTCCAGCGGAGCCGTGCGCGGATCGAGGCTCACCGCGTTGAGGCGGAAGCTTCGGCCTCCCATGGCCACGATCCGCCGGTCCCAGGTCAGGGAGCGACCCAGCAGCCCCTGCAGCCGGGGATCGAGGGTCGGGGTCTCCGGTTCCTTCGCCGCCGTGTCGCCGCTGTCCGGTAGGTCGATCACCACCCGCGCCGGCGTTCCCAGGGTGAACACCCGTGCCGCCGAGCTGCCGTTCGGCAGGGAGAGGGCCAGCGAAGAGCCCTGGGGGCGTGCAACCAGGCCCAGGGCCGCCAGCTGCCTGGCCTGATCGGAATCGCTGCGCAGATCGAGGTTCAGCGTGGAGTCATCCCGGCGCATCAGGGCCGGTGCCTCGAGGTCGAGCACGATCCGCCGGGGGCCGCCCGTCCGGGAGGCGCGCAGCTGCTGCAGCCGCGGCGGCGGCAGGCTGAGGCTGAGGCTGCCGCTCAAGATCTCCACGCCCACCCCGAGATCGCGCAGCAGGCTCGCCACATCGACCGCCACCTCATCCCCCAGGGAGCGCTGGGCTGAAGCGGGCACCTTCAGGGGGCGGCCGTACCACTCCAGATCGAGGCTGCCGTCGCTGCGGCTCTCGCTGCGGAACCCCAGCTGCCCTTGCAGCACCTCAAGCGTGAGCCACAGCTGAGCCTCGGGATTGGCAGGCGCGCCCACCAGCCGCCAGTCGGCGCGCTGGGGCTGGCCGTTGATCAGCAGCATCCGGCCCTGCCGCATGTCCGCCGGGCCCTGGCGGCCCGAGCCCATGCCCATGCCCATGCCCGAAGCCGGTGGCGGCGGTGGCGGTGGCGGCGGAAAGCCCTGCTGCGCCAGGGCGGTGCTGCCCACCAGGGGCAGGGCCTGGCCCGCCAGCAGGGTGGCGGTCAGGAGAGAGCGGAAGGCCTTCGCCATCGCTGACCGGGTGCTGCAGCGCGCCTGACGGTAGCCAGGGGTGGAAGGGGGGCAGGTGTGCGTCTGCCTAGGATCGCGAAGCGCTTCGATGGCAGCGCCTCGTTCAGCAGCGGTCTGCCCTCTCTGCGGCGTGGCGCGGCTGCCCTCCCCTTCCGCTCATGCCCCTCGCCCCCTCCCCCAGCTGGCCTTACCGCGATTCGCCTGCGCCGGCCGCGGTGGCCGGTGAGAAAGATGCGTGCGGCGTGGGTTTTCTGGCCCATCTGCAGGGGGAGTCGAACCACTGGCTGCTGCAGCAGGCCCTGCGTGGTCTCCGCTGCATGGAGCACAGGGGCGGTTGCGGCGGTGATGGCGACTCCGGCGACGGCGCAGGCATTCTCAGCGCCATCCCCTGGGGCTTCCTGGAGCAGGTCTGGCCCGCAGCAGCCGCCTCCTCCGGCCAGGTCCGCGGACTGGCCATGGTGTTTCTGCCGATCGATGCGGAGCGGCGCCGCCAGGCCCAGCTGATCTGTGACCAGGAGGCGGAACGTCTTGGGCTGCGCAGCCTGGGCTGGCGGGTCGTACCGGTGGATCCCACCGTGCTCGGGCCCCTGGCCCGCGAGACCGCACCGGCCATCGAGCAATGGCTGCTGGAGGCACCCACTGCGGAAGCCGGCGGTGCTGCCGTTGATGCCCTGGAGGCCCTGCTGTTCCGTCTGCGGCGGCGTGCCGTCGATCGGGTGCGGGAGGTCTGGGGTCCCGACACGACCGATCTCTACTTCGCCTCGATCAGTGCCCGCACCATCGTCTACAAGGGCATGGTGCGCTCGGAGGTGCTCGATCGCTTCTACGGCGATCTGCGCGATCCCCGCTTCGCCGTCAATTTCGCCGTCTACCACCGGCGCTTCAGCACCAACACCCTGCCCCGCTGGCCGCTGGCGCAGCCGATGCGGCTGCTGGGTCACAACGGCGAGATCAACACGTTGCTGGGCAACATCAACTGGGCCCGTGCGGCCGAGGCCAACCTCGAGGCGGTCTGGGGGGAGTCGGCGGCCGATCTGCGGCCCCTGGTCAATCCAGCCTTCAGTGATTCGGCGAACCTCGATGCCACCCTCGAGCTGATGGTGCGCAGCGGCAGGCCGATCACCGACAGCCTGCTCACCCTGGTGCCGGAGGCCTTCCGCGATCAGCCTGAACTGGACGATCGGCCGGCGATCCGGGCCCTTTACGAGTACAACGCCTGCCTGCAGGAGCCCTGGGATGGTCCGGCGCTTCTGGTCTTCGGCGACGGGCGTCTGGTGGGCGCCACCCTCGATCGCAACGGGCTGCGGCCGGCCCGCTACTGCCTCACCAGCGATGGCTACGTGGTGATGGGTTCGGAGACCGGCGTGGTGGAGCTGGAGGAGAGCCGCATCATCGAAAAGGGGCGCCTCGGCCCCGGCCAGATGCTGGCCGTCGATCTGGAGCGTGGCCGGCTGCTGCGCAACTGGGAGGTGAAGGAGGAGGCTGCGTCTCGTCATCCCTATGCCGACTGGGTGGCTGAGCAGCGCCGCAGCCTGCCTGCGGGCCCCTGGGAGCAGCAGCGGCGCCAGGGGGATCTGGAGCTGCTGCAGCTGCAGACGGCCTACGGCTTCACCGCCGAGGACCTCGAACTGGTGATCGAGGACATGGCGGGCGCCGGCAAGGAGCCCACCTACTGCATGGGCGATGACATCCCGCTGGCGGTGCTCTCGGGCAAGCCCCACCTCCTCTACGACTACTTCAAGCAGCGCTTCGCCCAGGTCACCAACCCGCCGATCGACCCGCTGCGCGAGAAGCTGGTGATGAGCCTGGAGATGCATCTGGGCCGGCGCGGTTCGGCGCTGCGGCCCGAAGCCTCCGGTGCGGCGGTGCTGCATCTGCCCACCCCGGTGCTCAACGAGGCCGAGCTGGCCGACCTGGGTTCCCGTGGCCTGCCGCTGGCGGTCCTCTCCACCCTGTTGCCGGTGGCCGATGGCCCCGACGGCCTGGAGCGTGCGGTGGAGCGTCTCAGCCAGGCAGCGGCGGCTGCGGTGCAGGCCGGCAGCCAGATCCTGGTCCTCTCCGATCGTCTCGGGCCCGGTGCGCAGCCTTTGGGTATCGGAGCCTCAACCACCTACATCCCCCCCCTGTTGGCGGTGGGAGCGGTGCATCACCACCTGCTGCGCCTGGGCTTGCGGCTCAACTGCTCCCTGGTGGTGGATACCGCCCAGTGCTGGAGCACCCACCATCTGGCCTGCCTGATCGGCTACGGAGCCAGCGCCGTGTGCCCCTGGCTTGCCTGGGAGACCTCCCGCCACTGGCTGGCCCATCCCCGCACCCAGAAGCTGATCGAGACCGGCAAGCTGCCGGCCCTCACGCCCGATCAGGTGCAGGCCAACGTGCGCAAGGCGCTCGAGGATGGCCTGCGCAAGATCCTCTCCAAGATCGGCATCTCGCTGCTGGCCAGCTACCACGGCGCCCAGATCTTCGAGGCGATCGGCATCGGCGCCGACTTGATCGCGCTGGCCTTCACCGGCACCACCAGCCGCATCGCCGGCATCGGCCTGAAGGATCTGGCCAGCGAAACGCTGACCTTCCACAGCAAGGCCTTCCCCGAACTCGATCGCGGCAAGCTCGAGTTCATGGGCTTCGTGCAGTACCGCAGCGGTGGTGAGTACCACATGAACAGCCCGGAGATGGCCAAGGCCCTGCATGCCGCCGTCAAGGCGGGCCCCGGCTACGACCACTTCAGCACCTACCGCACCCTGCTCGAGGGCAGGCCGGTCACGGCCCTGCGCGATCTGCTGCAGCTGCGCCCCGCCCCGGCTCCGTTGCCGATCGATCAGGTGGAGAGCGTGGAGAGCATCTGCAGCCGCTTCTGCACCGGTGGCATGAGCCTCGGCGCCCTCTCGAGGGAGGCCCATGAGGTGCTGGCTGTCGCCATGAACCGCATCGGCGGCAAGAGCAACAGCGGCGAGGGGGGTGAGGATCCCGCCCGCTTCCATGTGCTCACCGATGTGGATGGGGAGGGTCGCTCCGCCACCCTTCCCACCATTGCCGGGTTGCGCAACGGCGACTCCGCCTGTTCCGCCATCAAGCAGATCGCCTCAGGACGCTTCGGCGTCACGCCGGAATACCTGCGCAGCGGCAGCCAGCTGGAGATCAAGGTGGCCCAGGGCGCCAAGCCGGGCGAGGGCGGCCAGCTGCCCGGGCCCAAGGTCGATACCTACATCGCCTGGTTGCGCAACAGCAAGCCGGGCGTGGCCCTGATCTCACCGCCACCCCACCACGACATTTATTCAATTGAGGATCTGGCCCAGCTGATCCACGACCTGCATCAGGTGCACCCGGCCGCCCGGGTCAGCGTCAAGCTGGTGGCTGAGATCGGCATCGGCACGATCGCTGCCGGCGTGGCCAAGGCCAATGCCGATGTGATCCAGATCTCCGGCCACGACGGCGGCACCGGTGCCTCGCCGCTGAGCTCCATCAAGCACGCCGGATCTCCCTGGGAGCTCGGCCTGGCCGAGGTGCACCGCTCCCTGCTCGAGAACGGTCTGCGCGATCGCGTGCTGCTGCGCGCCGATGGCGGCCTCAAGACCGGCTGGGATGTGGTGATCGCGGCGCTGCTGGGGGCCGAGGAGTACGGCTTCGGCTCGGTGGCGATGATCGCCGAGGGCTGCATCATGGCCCGCGTCTGCCACACCAACAATTGCCCGGTGGGTGTCGCCACCCAGAAGGAGGCGCTGCGCAAGCGCTTCACCGGCCTCCCCGAGCACGTGGTCAATTTCTTCCTGTTCGTGGCCGAGGAGGTGCGCCAGCTGCTCAGCGTGCTGGGGGTGGCCCGCCTGGAGGATCTGATCGGCCGCAGCGAGCTGCTCGAGCAGCGCTCCGTCGCCCTGGCCAAGACCCAGGCCGTCGATCTCTCCTGCCTGCTCGATCCGATCGCGGCCGCCGCCGATCGCAGCTGGCTGCGCCATGACGCCGAGGCCCACGGCAATGGGCCGATCCTGGAGGACCAGCTTCTGGCCGACCCGGAGGTGCTGGCCGCCATCGATGGCCACGGCAGCGTGTCCCGCAGCCTCGCCATCGTCAACACCGACCGCAGCGTCTGTGCCCGGCTGGGTGGCGAGATCGCCGCGCGCCATGGCAACAAGGGTTTTGGTGGTCGATTCGACCTCACCTTCGAGGGAGCGGCGGGTCAGAGCTTCGGTGCCTTCACCGTCCAGGGCATGGATGTGCGTCTGGTGGGCGAGGCCAACGACTACGTGGGCAAGGGCCTCAACGGCGGTCGGATCACCGTGGTGCCCCCGGCGGGCGGCCACGATCCCGGATCCCAGGTGATCCTCGGCAACACCTGCCTCTACGGCGCCACCGGCGGCGAGCTGTTCGCCCACGGCCGGGCCGGCGAGCGCTTCGGGGTGCGCAACAGCGGCGCCCGCACCGTGGTGGAGGGAGCCGGTGATCACTGCTGCGAGTACATGACCGGTGGGGTGGTGGTGGTGCTGGGCGGCACGGGCCGCAACGTCGCCGCCGGCATGACGGGCGGGGTGGCCTTCCTGCTCGATGAGACCGGCGGCCTGAAGCAGCGCCTCAACCCGGAGACGGTGGCGATCCATCCGCTGACCACATCCGAGCAGGAGGCCTTGCTGCTGCCGCTGCTGCAGACCCATCTGGAGGTCACGGGCAGCCCGCGGGCGGCGGCCATCCTGGCCGATTGGAGCCTCTGGAAATCCCGCTTCCGTGTGCTGGTGCCCCCCAGTGAGACAGCCACTGTGGGGCTGGCCGAGCGTCAGACGGTGATGGCCTGAGGGAGACTGTTAACCCTGAAGCCGCTTCTGCGCTTCAAGATGGTGCGGATCCGGCCGGCAGATGGGACACAAGACCGTTCAGGCATACATCGAGGAAGTGCCCGCCTGGGACACCGGCGTCCTCCTCAACCGCCCGATCCTGTCTCCGACCCAATGGCTCGTCTGGTCGCTGGCCACGGCGGGCAAATTCTTCGAAGGGCTGATCGTGTTCATGGGCGGCATCGCCCTGCCGCTGGTGTCCCATCAGTTCGGCATGAACAGCCTGGAGAAGGGGCTGGTGACGGCGGCCACGCTGTTCGGGATCCTGCTGGGCGCCCTGTTTCTCGGTGGGCTGGCGGATCGCTGGGGGCGCAAGCCGGTGTTCATCGCCGAGATGGTGCTGCTGGCCCTGGCGCTGGTCGGGGCCGCCTGCAGCATCAACACCCCGATGCTGGCCTGCTTTCTGTTTGTGATCGGTCTGGCCCTCGGGGCTGACTATCCGACGGCCCACCTGGTGATCTCGGAGAGCATCCCTTCCGAGATCCGCGGCAGGCTGGTGCTGGGCGCTTTCAGTTTTCAGGCCCTCGGGGCGGTGCTGGCCACGGCGATCGCGGCCTTGTTCCTGACGCTGGAATCCAGCCTGGATCTGTGGAGGCAGTTGTACCTGCTGCCGGTGGTGCCGGTGCTGCTGGTGGTCTGGGGTCGCCTGTTCCTGCCGGAGAGCAGCCATTGGCTGATGAGCAAGGGACGGCACGAACATGCCGAAGCCCAGCTGCGCAAATTGCTGCATCGCAAAGATATTCAGCTCACCAATCTGGAGGTCGCGGAGGAGGGACGATTGCCTTCTGGTGATGGCTGGCGGCAGTTGTTTCGTGGCAAATACAAGCGCGCCACGATCCTCGCCAGTGTCCCCTGGTTTCTGCAGGATCTTTCCACCTACGGCATCGGGATCTTCACGCCGGTGATCATTGCTGCCGCCTTCGGGGCGGAGGATCACACCCAGAATGTGGCAGCCGTGATGAACAATGCGCTGCTGGGTGCCAAGGGCACCGCGCTGGTGGATGTCGGCTTCCTGATCGGCATCAGCGTGGCGATCGTTCTGGCGGATCGCTGGGGCAGGATTCCACTGCAGATTCTGGGTTTCATCGGCTGTGCCCTGGGCCTGATCGTCGCCACCTTGGGCAGCCTGGGATCCGGCATGAATCTGCCTGTGATCGTGGCTGGATTCTTCCTCTTTCAGTTCATGACCAATCTGGGCCCCAACGCCCAGACCTATCTGCTGGCTGGTGAGGTGTTCCCAATTGGGGTCAGGGGTCTGGGCGCCGGATTCGCGGCCGCGGCGGGCAAGGTGGGCGCGGTGATCACCGCCTTCCTGTTCCCGGCTCTGCTCACGCAGCTCGGTACGGAGCGCCTGCTGCCGTTGCTGGCGCTCACCTCACTGCTGGGCGCCTGGGTGACCTGGCGCTTCAGGATCGAGACCCGCGGCATGGACTTGGAGCGGCACTAGCGCGGATGCTCCCGCATCAGCCGCTGCACCTCGCCGGCGTGGTAGCTGCTTCGGGTTAGCGGTGAGCTCACCACCTGCAGAAAGCCGAGCTCCTGCTCGCCATGCTGGCGGAAGCTCTCAAACTGCTCCGGCGTCACGAAACGGTCCACCGGCAGATGCTTCGGGCCGGGGGAGAGGTACTGGCCGATGGTGACGATGTCGACCTGGTGGCGGCGCAGATCGGCCATCACCTCCAGCACCTCCTCGTCGCTCTCCCCCAGCCCCACCATCAGTCCCGATTTGGTGTATGTGCGCGGCCAGCCCTGCTGCACGCGCTGCAGCAGCTCCAGTGAGCGGCCGTAGATCGCCTGGGGGCGGGCTTTCCTGTAAAGCCGCGGCACCGTCTCGATGTTGTGGTTGAGCACATCCGGGGCGGCGGCCATCACGGCCGCCAGGGCATGCCAGTCGCCGCAGAAATCGGGGATCAGCAGCTCGATCGTGGTCAGCGGGCTGCGTCGGCGCACCTGCTCGATGCAGGCCACGAACTGGCTGGCGCCGCCATCGGCCAGGTCGTCGCGGTTCACCGCCGTGATCACCACGTGGCTGAGCCCCAGCCGGCTCACCGCCTCCCCCAGGCGCTCGGGCTCTGTGGGATCGAGCGGCCGCACGCTCTTGTCGAAATCGATGTCGCAGTAGGGGCAGGCCCGGGTGCAGCCCGGACCCATGATCAGAAAGGTGGCCGTGCCGCCGGCGAAGCATTCGCCGATGTTGGGGCAGCTGGCCTCCTGGCAGACGGTATTGAGCTTCAGGTCGAGCAGCAGATCGGCCACGGCACCGATGCGCTCGCGCTGGGGCGCCTTCACCCGCAGCCAGGAGGGTTTGCCTTCAGCGGCGGGCATCGGCGGGTGGGGCTGGGTCATCGCTGGATGCGGGCGCGGAGGCGGGATCTGGCGGGGTCACGGCCGTCAGCCGATCCCCTACAGTCCGCTCATCGGGATGTAGCGCAGCTTGGTAGCGCACTTCGTTCGGGACGAAGGGGCCGCAGGTTCGAATCCTGTCATCCCGACTGCTCGTTCCTGACCTGATCCCTCCCTGGGACGGCTCAGGCCAGTTCAGCGCCCGGGTACCCCCGCGGCGTCACCATCACACCATCGCGGATCAGGCTGCTGCGGTTGCCGATCAGGAGCAGCGTCAGCATGTCGACCTGCTCCACCGGCAGCTCGCCGAGCCTGTGCAGGCTGACCGATTCGTCGCTGCGGCCCAGCTGCCGGGCCAGCACCACGGGGGTGGAGGCGGGTCTCTCCTGGGCCAACAGCTCCAGAGCCCGCGGCAGTTGCCAGTCCCGGTCCCGGGAGCGGGGGTTGTAAAGCGCCACCACGAAGTCGCCGGCGGCGGCGGCCTGCAGCCGCTGCTCGATCACCGCCCAGGGGGTGAGCCGGTCGCTGAGGCTGATGGTGCAGAAATCGTGCATCAGCGGTGCTCCGGCCCGCGCGGCCGCCAGCTGCAGTGCTGAAAGACCCGGATGCACCGCAAAGGCGGGCCTGTGGTCATGGGGCTGCTGCAGCCAGAGCTCCAGGGCCAGCCCCGCCATGCCGTAGATGCCGCTGTCGCCCGAGGAGATCAGCGCCACACGCATCCCCGCCTGGGCCAGCTGCAGCGCTTCCGCGCAGCGGGCGCGCTCCTGCGTCAGCCGCCCCTCCCGTCGCAGCTGATCGGGTCGCCGCAGCGGTTCGAGCAGATCCAGATACAGGCTGTACCCCACCCAGACCGTCGCTCGCGCCAGGGCCCGGCGGGCATCGGGGCTGAGCAGATCGAGGGTGCCGGGCCCGCTGCCCACCAGATGCAGCTCCCCCCGCTGGGGGGCCCACTGCCCGGTGGCCACCGCCACCGCCAGGGTGGCGGCCCCGCGCTCGTCCGCCTGCGCCCGGGCGATGGTCTTGGCGATCCGCAGATCGCTGGCACCGGAGGCCAGCAGCGCGGCCGCCTCGGCCACGCTGGCGGTGCCCATCTCCTGCTCCACCACCGCTGACGGGTTGGGCACGGGCACGGCGGCCAGCTGCTCGGCGCTGAACAGCCGCAGCGGCCAGCCCATGTTCTCCGCCAGCTCCAGCAGGGCGGGCTCATCGCCCTTGCGATCGATGCTCGCCAGCCCGGCCACGGCTTCCGGGGCCAGCATCTCGCGGGCCAGGGTGTCGTCCACCAGCCGTTGCAGCAGCGCTGCACTGGTGTGGCGTTCGCAGCCGATCCCCAGCCACAGGCAGGGGGGATGCCAGCGGCATCCCTCGCCGCGCTCGGGGCCGATCCAGATGCCCTCGGCGTCGCTCTGCTCGCCCGTGATCCGCAGCGGGCCCGCGGCCTCGAGCTCCTGCCACAGCGTCAGACCTGAGCTCTGGTGCACCACCGGCAGGCGATCCGCGGCGAGCTGGCGCATCAGCCGATTCCAGTCGCCGCTTCCGCGGCGCCAGCCCCAGGAGCCGCCGAAGGCATCGAGGGCCAGGCGCCCCTCGCTGCCGCTGCTGCCGGTGATCACCACCTCGGCGCCGAGCAGGGCGGCGATCTCGTGGCTGAGCTGGTCAGCGCCGGCTGCATGGCTGCCGAGCAGCGGGATCACGAACCGTCCCTGAGGATCGATCACCAGCACCGCCGGATCCCGTTGTTTGTCGTCCAGCAGCGGGGCGATCAGCCGGGTGACCAGGCCGCAGGCTCCGACGGCCACCACCGCCGAGGACGTGCTCCAGTGGCGCTGCAGCCAGCTCAGCGGTGCCTCCTCAGGCAACGGATCGCTCTCTGGATCGGGCGCGCCGCTGGGCCAGCGGATGCTGCTGATCAGGCCGCTCTGCTGCAGCCGTTTGAGGATCGGTGTCGAGGCCTTGGAAAAGCCCAGGGCCACCCGGTTGGAGTCGGTCAGGCGCGGGCCGCTCTCAGGCTGGAGTGGCCCGAGGGCCTGCTGATCGTTCATCGCTGCAGCATGCTCTGCAGCCGGTCCAGTGGGCTCGGCGCAGGCGGCTGGCGCAGGGTGCCATCGGCATTCACCAGATCCCTGGCCCGGCCTTCAAGGCTGGTGCTGGTGCCGATGCGCGTTTCAGCGGTGGCCGGTGGTTGGGGCGTCGGTTCAGGTGCCTCGGCGGGGCTGGCCGCTGCAGCGGCGGGGCCGCTGGGGCTGGCCGGGGGGGCAGCAGAGAGCTCGGGGGGCGGGGCCTCAGGGTTCGCGATGGCGCTGGGCGTGACCGTTTGTGCTTCAGGAACCGCCTCCGGCTGTATGGCGGCCGTCTCCGCTGGCACCGGAGCGGATGGCTCCTCGGCCGCTGGCACCTCGGCTGGCTGCGGCGTTGGAGGCGGCACCGGCGCCGCAGCGTCTGCAGCATCAGCAGTCACCTCCGGGGCCGCTGCGGGAGCCGCTTCAGGTATCGGGGTTGCTTCGGGCGGCGCTACGGGCATCGGTGTCGGTTCGGGCGGCGCGGGCGGGGGCTCGGGAGGGGCCTGACCCAGCAGCACCGCCAGCTCCTGCGGCGAGAGGCGATCCCCCAGCCAGCGCGGCCGTGGGGCGGAGGGGGAGCGCTCCACCTCCAGCACCAGGCTGTTGAAGGGTGGATTGAGGGCTTCGCCGCGACCGTCGAGCAGCTCGAGCTGCAGGGCATTGCGTCCGCTCTTCCAGCCACGCAGCCACAGGGGTGTCTGCTGATCCAGCAGCACGGCGTCACCGTTGATCTGGGCCCGCAGGCGCCACTGGTTGCCATCACCGCGCAGGTTCTGCAGCGGCGCATCCAGCAGCAGCCAATCGAGCAGCAGGGGTTCGCCGGACGCGATGCCGGATGGATTCACCGGCAGCAGCTGGGGGGTGCCCGGTGCGGGCAGGCTGAGCGGGTTGGCCGCGGTGCGGTGCAGGCGGATCTGCTGCATCGCCCCCGGGTTCTTGAGCGCTTCACCCCAGGGCATGGCGGCATAGACCGTCAATCGGTGGCTGCCGGGGCTCAGGGGGGGCAGGGTTCCCTCCAGGCGCGTCCAGATCTGGGGGGGCTCCTGGTCGATCTGCACCTTCAGATGGGGGCCCGCTCCGAGTTCGCCCCCATCGACGAGGGGCCAGTCGTGCAGCCGCAGTTTCAGGGTCCAGGGGCCTGCCGGCAGCAGGCTGTCGTCGCGGGGGGAGAGGATCTCCACCACGGGCTGGCGGGCCGCCAGGGCCTGCTGCAGTTGCTGCACCGCCAGCGGTGGCGCCACCTCCTGCAGGCTGGCGGCCGCGAAGCCGCCAGGGGCTGCGGGGGCAGCTGTGGAGGGTCTGGACCAGGGAGCGCTGAGGGCCAGAGCCGGCTCGCCTGCCAGCAGCAGGGTGCTCAGCAGGACAGCCAGCAGCGCCATCAGCAGGCCGCCGGGCCCGCGAGGCCCCATTCCGCCGGGTGCCCAGCCTGCGCCGGGCTTCCGCCTGCTGCCGTTCACGCCGTGCCGCCCGAGGAACTCTTCATTGTGCCCAGCGAGCGGATCGGCAGCCATGTTGTTGATAACGCTGCAGCGATTGCACGAATAGGCATAAAAAATCGCCCTTTTTCTGCCTGATTGCAATGATCGCAACCTCCTGGCAGACCCCTGTCTGGGGCAGGGATCGATCGGGATTGAACCTTTGTAACTGGCCAGCGATTTCGCTTGATTTCGACCCCTATACTTCCGCCAGCGGTCCCCTATCGGGGCCCAAAGCCCCAGTCATGGCAAGGGCTCTGCCTTTGTCCCGACCGGGGTCCATGGCCGGCACCGGACCTCGTGTCCGCGCCAGCCAGTGGTCCCACAGCGGCTCCCGGCCCCCGCCCTCCGGCGGACCGGCCGCCGGACCCGCCGAAGGGGTGGACCTCCACCTCGATTCCGTCCCTCGAGGAACCTCTCGATGACCATCAGCCCACCAGAGC
>JBAWXG010000033.1:0-27976 GCA_037144195.1 Synechococcus sp. ELA057 | reverse complement strand
GCCGCGCAGTCGTGCCATGCCGGTGATCCAGGCCGCTGATCCAAGCAGCTGATTCAGGCCGCTGCTCAGAATCCCAGCGATCCGGCCTTGACCAGATCGCAGCCTCGCTGGCTGCTCACCGCTTCGCTCAGACCAGGAACCATTGGGCGTTCCGCGGCGATGGCTTCGGCCCACCAGCCGATCAGCCGCCGCACCGGGGCGATGCGGCCGTCCTCCCAGGTTCTCGGGAAGGCGAGGGCAGGATCGGGGCTCAGCGGGCGCAGGGGTTCTCCAGCGCGCGCCATCCACAGCTGGAAGCCGTGCACGTAATCCGCCTGGTTGCCGGAGCCCAGCACCAGCGTGGCCTCACTGCCGTAAAGCTCGAGCCAGCAGCCCCGCCCGGCCCGGGCGACGGAGGCCAGGTTCAGCTGGGCCGGCACCGAGCGGCCCAGTCGGTCCTGCAGCTCGAGACCGATCAGAGCGATGTCCTCCGCATCGACCGTGGCCATCCCCGTCTGCGGCGCCGGCAGGGGCCTCTGGTCGATCGCCGTGCTGCAGCGGCCCTGAATCCGGCTGCTGGGACCCACGAGCCAGTGCAGGATGTCGAAGGCATGGGTGCCAAGGGCACCCAGCACGCCACCGCCGGCATCGGCCTGGGAGTACCAGGACCAGGGCCTGGACCCATCGGCCCGGCTGCTCATCAGCCAGTCGAACTTCACCAGCCAGGGCTTCCCCAGCACCCCTTGCTGCAGCAGGGCATCCAGCTGCTGAAACAGGGGGACGGCGCGGTACTCGAAGTCGACGGCCACGCAGAGCCGGCGGCGCAGGGCCAGGCGCTGAAGCTCCTCGATCGCTGCAGCCTCCAGGGCGACCGGCTTTTCAAGCAGCAGATGTTTACCTGCCTCCAGAGCCCGCCTGGCCAGTTCGGCGCGGGGTTCGGGCGGGGTGGCCAGCACCAGGGCGTCGATGCCGGGGTCATCCAGCAACGCCTGGAAATCGCAGTTCCCGCTCAGGCCGCTGCTGCGGCAGGCGGCTTCGAGTCGCTCGCGCCGCGGGTGCCACAGGGCGACCGGTTCGGTCAGCGGGCAGTCCCGCAGGGCTGTCAGATGCACCTTTTCGCCGAAACCCAGGCCGGCGATGCCCACCCGCAGCGGGCGGGCGTCCAGGGGGAGGTCAGTCCGGAGCGCCATGGCGATGGTGGTCAGGAGATGGGTGCCGCGCAGACCTGCCTGAGCACCTGGTCGCTGAGGGGGTCGCCCTGGCTCAGCTGCCAGGCGGCTCCCCAACGGGGCAGGCCATTGACGGAGATGTCGCGGTACAGACCCTGTCCGCAATCGAGTTCCATCACGTAGAGGCTGCCAACGGCCGGGCCCTTCTCGGTCTCGGGCGGTTGGAACCGGCTGAGGACCGTGATGTTGCCGGCGCGGTTGCGGCGCAGGCTCCCTTCATCCCACCACTGCCGTCCCTGATCGGTGGGGTTCACCTCCACCCAGGACACCGGTGCGGCCTGCAGGGAGCTGGGCATCAGGGCGAAGCAGCCGATCGCCAGGACCAGCGCCAGCACGGTGCGCCGAACCAGCGTCAGGGTGGCTGTCATGAACGGACGGCCTGGCGGGAGGCGGCTGGACTGTGCAGCTGTAGCAGGCTGGCCATGGTGCCGCGCAGCTGGGTGCGGGGCACGATCGCATCCACGAAGCCGTGTTCGCGCAGATACTCAGCTGTCTGGAAACCGTCCGGCAGCTTTTCGCGCAGCGTCTGCTCGATCACCCGTCTGCCGGCGAAGCCGATCAGCGCCTTCGGTTCGGCCAGGATCAGGTCGCCGAGCATGGCAAAGCTGGCGGTCACCCCCCCGGTGGTGGGATGGGTGAGCAGCGGGATGTACAGCAGTTCCGCGTCGCGGTGTCGCTGCAGGGCCCCGGAGATCTTGGCCATCTGCATCAGGCTGAGCATCCCTTCCTGCATGCGGGCGCCGCCTGAGGCGCAGACGATCAGCAGTGGCAGGCCCCGGGAGGTGGCGGTTTCGATCAGGCGGGTGAGCTTCTCTCCCACCACCGAGCCCATCGAGCCGCCCATGAAGCGGAAATCCATCACCCCCAGGGCCAGGGGCTGCCCCTCCAGCCGGCAGATTCCCGTCACCACCGCATCGCGCAGGCCCGTGGCCTTCTGGCTGTCGCGCAGGCGATCGGCATAGCTGCGCCGGTCCTTGAAGGCCAGGGGATCGGTGGGAGCGAGCTCCTCATCGAGGGGCTCGAAGCTGCCCGGGTCGGCGAGCAGCCGGATCCGCTCATCGCTGTCGATGCGCACGTGGTGGCCGCAGCCGGCGCAGACGCTGGCATTGGCGATCAGATCCTTGCGGTAGACCACCTGGGAGCATTCCGGGCACTTGCTCCAGAGGCCATCGCCCTCCTCGGTCTCGGGACCCTGCATCGAGCGGATCACCGGAGCGGTTTTGCGGCGATCGGCAAACCAGTCGAACAGCGACATGGGGCGCAGGGGCATCCAGGTGCAGGCCTATTAAAGACCTCGGGCGAATGCAGCGCCCCTCACCCCAGGGCCGACAGGCCAGCCAGCCGCAGCCAGAAGGGCAGGCCCAGCATCCAGGCGCCGACGCCCCCCAGGGCCAGAAAGGGGCCGAAGGCAAAGGGCTCATCCGGCTTGAGCCAGCCGAACAGCCGCGCCAGGCTTCCCACCAGGGCCCCTGCCATCACAGCGATGGCGAGGGAAGCCAGCAGGGGGCCAGGCCCGAGCCAGGCGCCCAGCAGGGCCGCCAGTTTGGCGTCGCCCAGCCCCAGGGCCGGGCGCCCCATCGCAGCCTGGGCCAGGGCGCTCAGGGCTTCCAGGCCCAGGAGCCCGAGGCCTGCCGCCAGCAGGTGGGAGAAGAGCAGGCTGCGGCCCTGCTCAGCCCCCTGGCTGAAGCCGATCACCGCCGTCACCGCCAGACCAAGCAGCACACCCCAGCGACAGAGTGGCTCAGGCAGCCAGAGGCGGTCGATGTCGATCAGCACCATCGGCAGCAGCCAGCTCACCAGCAGCCAGCCGGCCGGCACCACAAGAACGGCTGGTGGGGCGGAACCAAGGCCGCTGGGCTGGGCTGCCAGGGCGGCGAGCCAGAGCACGGCGCAGAGAAACTCCACCAGCGGATAGCGCCAGGAGACGGGGCTGTGGCAGAAGCCGCAGCGCCCGCGGATCAGCAGCCAGCCCAGCACGGGAAAGTTCTGCCACCAGCGCAGCCGGGTGCCGCAGCGGGGGCAATGGCTGGGGGGGTGGATCAGCGATTCCTCCCGCGGCAGCCGCCAGGCCACCACATTGAGAAAGCTGCCCACACAGGCACCGATCAGGGCGACCGTGACCGGAGCAGCGAACCCGTTCACTCCTTCAGCTGCCGGAAACCAGACTGACGCAGGCAGGGCGGACATGGCGATCGATGGAGGGCTGCTCAGCGGCCCGGGCGGGGGATCTGCAAGCGAGAGCGCCGGCCTGGCTGAAACCGCTGCTCACGGCAGAGGATCAGATCCAGCGGCAGGAACTGCTCATCGGGAAGCAGCACCGGTGGCGTGAACACGATCCGCCCACGGCTGGGCGAAGGCAGCTCTGAACAGGCCATGGTCATCACCACGCCCAGGGGCTCAGGTCCGTCGGGGCAGGCATGCTGATGGCGGAACAGCACGGAGCGGGCCTGCGCGAACAGATCGCGGCTGTTGATCCGATCGAGGCGAATCGCCCGCACTCCTTCACCACCGGCTCCGCGGATCTCAAAGGAGAGGCTGCTGCCGGAGGTGGTTGTCGTGGAGGTGCTGAAGGTGATGGAACCTCAAGCGTCCTGATGATTCAGTGTAGTCAATGGATATCGGGATGGTTCGCAGCCATCAGCCCCATCTGCCGCAGACCGGGAGCGCCTTCTCTGGCGATTCCGATCTGCATCCGAATCGAATTGGAATCAGGCCAGGCGGCTCTTGTCCTCGATCATGCGGTGGATGATCGGGGTGAGGATCAGCTCCATGGCGAAACCCATCTTGCCGCCGTTGACCACGATTGATGTGGGGCTGGACATGAAGGAGTCGTGGATCATGTCGAGCAGATAGGTGAAGTCGATCGACCACTTCTCGCGGGCTCCCTTGCGGAAGTGGATGATCACGAACGACTCATCCGGCGTGGGGATGTCACGAATCATGAACGGGTTCGAGGTGTCGACCGTCGAGACCCGTTGGAAGTTGATGTCGGTCTGGCTGAACTGCGGGCAGATGTGATTGATGTAGTCCGGCATCCGGCGCAGGATCGTGTCCACCGTGGCCTCAGCGGAGTAGCCGCGCTCCTTGTTGTCGCGGGCGATCTTCTGGATCCACTCCAGGTTCACGATCGGCACCACGCCCACCAGCAGGTCCGCCAGGCTGGCCACGTCGTAGCCATCACCCTTCACGCCGCCGTGCAGGCCCTCGTAGAAGAGCAGATCGGTGCCGCTCGGAATCGCCTCCCAGGGGGTGAACTGACCCGGTGCCAGGTCGGTGCCGAGGCGGCCATTGTGCTCGGCGGCCTCCTCGACGGAGTGCAGGTAGTAGCGCTTCTGGCCGCTGCCCGTTTCGCCGTACGTCCGGAACAGCTCCTCGAGCTTGTCAAACAGGTTGGCTTCAGGACCGAAGTGGGAGAAGTTCTCCCCCTTGGCCAGGGCGGCGGCCATGGCCTCCTTCATCGGGCCGCGCTCGTAGCGGTGGTAGCTGTCGCCCTCCACCACGGCCGGGGTGATGCCCTCGCGCTTGAAGATGTGCTCGAAGGCCCGTTTGACGGTGCTGGTGCCGGCGCCGGAGGAACCGGTGACGGAAACAACCGGATGACGCTTCGACATGCGCGCGAACGTGAACTGTCAGGGAGTTTGGCAGGTCGCCGGTCCGCCTCTGGATGAGGGCCCGGTGGGGAGGGATCAGCCCTCCAGGGCCTGCAGCAGCCTCTCCCCCATCGCCTGGCATCCCAGCAGGGTGCAACCCTCCGCAATCAGATCGCCGGTGCGGAAGCCGGCGGCCAACACCGCGTCCACAGCGGATTCCAGTGCCTGTGCCGCGGCCTCCTGCTGCAGACCGATGCGCAGCATCATGGCGGCACTGAGCACCATGGCCATCGGATTGGCCTTGTCCTGGCCAGCGATGTCGGGTGCGGAGCCATGGATCGGCTCGAACAGGCCGGGCCCTCCTGACCCCAGCGAGGCCGAGGGCAGCATGCCGATGGAGCCGCTGAGCATGGCGGCCTCATCACTGAGGATGTCTCCGAACAGGTTGCTGGTCAGCAGCACATCGAACTGGCGGGGGTTGCGCACCAGCTGCATGGCGGCGTTGTCGACGTACATGTGACTGAGTTCCACCGTGGGATAGCTGGCGGCATGCAGGGCCTCCACCCGGTCGCGCCACAGCTGGCTCACATCGAGCACGTTCGCCTTGTCGACGCTGCACAGCCTTCCGCCGCGCTGCAGCGCCAGATCGAAGCCGACCCTGGCGATGCGATCGATCTCGTCATCGAAGTAGGCCATGGTGTTGAAGGCGCGCACGCGGCCTTCGCTCTCCACCCGGCCCTTGGGGGTGCCGAAGTAGACCCCGCCGGTGAGTTCGCGCACCACCATCAGATCCACTCCCTCGATCACTTCACGCTTGAGCGTGGAGGCCTCGATCAGGGCGGGGATGATCTTCACCGGCCGCAGGTTGGCGAACAACCCCAGGCCGGCCCTCAGGGCCAGCAGGCCCGATTCAGGGCGCTTCTCGCGGGGCAGACCGTCGTAGCGGGGTGAGCCGATCGCTGCCAGCAGCACGGCGTCGCTGGTACGGCAGGCCTCCAGGGTGCTGGCGGGCAGGGGCTCACCGGTGGCGTCGATCGCGGCTCCGCCCATCGGCTGCGGGTCGTAAACCAGAGCAAAGCCATGGCGGGCGCTCACCGCATCGAGCAGCTGGCGGGCCACCGCCATGATCTCCGGGCCGATGCCGTCGCCGGCGAGCAGGGTGATCCGGTGGGTGGTCATCGCGGCTCCGCCCAAGGCAGCAAGGTCGGGCGCGAGGCTACGCCGCAGGGGGGTGCTGCCTGGCGGCCATGTCAAGTGACACCGTCAATCCTGGCTGCCCTTCTCCAGCCGTCGCAGGCTCCGGGCCAACTCCGGCAGTTTGTTGTACACGGCGGAACAGCGCAGCCACAGGCGGTTGGGGATGGCCGGGTAGCCGCTGACGACCTCCCCGGCCGCCACCTCGCCGTGGATGCCGGATTTTGAGGAGGCGATGGCGCGATCGCCGATCACGGCGCGGTTGGCCACGCCCACCTGGCCCGCCAGGATCACCCCGTCGCCGAGGCGGGCGCCGCCGGCGATGCCGACCTGAGCGGCCAGGGCGCAGCCCCGGCCCGTGACCACCCCGTGACCGACATGCACCAGGTTGTCGATCTTGCTGCCTGCGCCGATGCGGGTCTCGCCCACCGAGGGTCTGTCGATGGTGCTGCCGCAGCCCACTTCCACCCCGTCCTCCAGCACCACCAGCCCGGTCTGGGGCATCTTGCGCCAGCCAGCGGCCGTGGGAACGAAGCCGAAGCCCTCGCTGCCGATCACCGCCTGGGAGTGCACGACGCAGCCGCGGCCGAGCCTGGAGCCGGGGTGGAGCACCGCGCCGGCATGGATCTCGCAGTCGGGACCGACGATCACATCGTCGTAGATGACCACGCCGGGATGAAGCACGCAGCCAGCACCGATGCGGCTGCCGCCAGCCACCACCACGTGGGCGGCCAGGTGGGCCGTGGGGTCGATCTCGGCAGTGGGGTCGACCACGGCGGTGGCATGGCAGCCCGCGCGGGGGCGGGGCCGCGGGTAGAGCTGCTCGAGGGCCTCGGCGAAGCCCAGCCTCGGGTTGTGCAGCGCTACCCAGGCCATGCCGCGCTCGCTGGCCTGGTCCTGCAGAGCTGCGGCATCGTCGCCGCGGGCCGGCAGCAGCACCGCCCCGGCCGCGCTGGCCGCCAGGGCCGCCGTGAGTGCATTGCCGGCCTCCAGGAAGCTCAGCTGAGCGGCGCCGGCCCGTTCGATCGACTCAGCGCCCTCCAGCTCCGGGTCCGATCCGATCCGACACGGGGTGGCCTCGCCCACCTCGCTGAGCTGGGTGAGCAGATGGCTGAAGCGCATTGCCGGGGGGCTGTTGGGGCGGATCGTAGGCCGGGTCTCAGCGGGTCGGGATCAGCACCAGCGCATCGCGGTGCACGACGGCGTCATCCACCTCGCCCAGCCGGCGGCGGACCTCTTCGCTGCTGAGGCCGAGGATGGCACTCAGCTCGGCACTGCTCAGGGCACAGAGCCCGCGGCCGATCTCGCGTCCGTCGGCCGCCAGGATGCGCACCGGTTCGCCCCGCAGGAACTCCCCGTCCACGGCCTGGATGCCCACCGCCAGCAGGGAGGCACCGCGTTGGGTGAGTGCCACTTCAGCGCCGTCGTCGATGTGCAGGCTCCCCTTGGGCAGCAGCGCATGCGCCAGCCAGCCCTTGCGATCGGGCAGCGGCGTGGCGCTGGGCTGAAACACGGTGCCCACCCGCTCGCCGGCCAGCAGGGCATCGAGCACCGCCGGATCGCGGCCATCGGCCAGCCGCACCCGGATGCCGCTGGAGGTGGCGATGCGGGCCGCCGTGAGTTTGGTGGTCATGCCGCCGGTGCCCCACTGGCCGCCCCCTTCGGCGACGCTGCTGAGTCGCTCCAGTTCGGCCAGGTCCTGCACCTCGGCGATCGCCTTGGCCTCGGCGTCGGTGCGCGGATTGCCGGTGTAGAGCGAGTCGACATCGGTGAGCAGCACGAGTTCCTCGGCGCCGATCGCCACGGCCACCAGTGCCGAGAGGGTGTCGTTGTCACCGAAGCGCAGTTCGTCGGTGGCCAGGGTGTCGTTCTCATTGATCACCGGCACCACCCCCCAGTCGAGCAGCTGCTCGAGGGTGCGACAGGCGCGCCTGTAGCGGCGGCGGGAGGCCAGGTCACCGCGGGTGAGCAGCACCTGGGCCACCGCCAGCCCGCGCACGGCGAAGGCATCCTGATACAGGGCCATCAGCCGTCCCTGGCCCACGGCGGCCGCGGCCTGCAGGGAGGCGAGTTCGCTGGGACGCTGATTCAGGCCCAGCACGTCACAGCCCAGGCCCACGGCCCCGCTGGTGACCAGCAGGTGGCGGTCTCCGCGCTTCTGTTGGCGGTGGAGGCTGGCCGCCAGATCGGCGATCACTGCTGCGGTGGGCCGTTCCGCACTGCCGCGCAGCAGGCTGGTGCCCACCTTGACCACCCGCCTCGGCGCGCGCCCGGAGGACTGCATCAGGGGCTGAACTCCTTGTCGCTGCCGGCGCCGCACCAGCCTGCCAGCTGCAGTTCCAGCCGCTGCCAGCGGTCGTGACGGCAGGGGTCGCCGTGGGGATCGATCGGCAGCACCAGCACGGTGAACAGCCCCAGACGGTTACCGACCAGCACATCGGTGAAGATGCGGTCCCCCACCAGGGCCACATGGGGCGGTGCGATGCCCAGGTCGTCGAGAACCCGCCTCAGGGCGCTGCGGCGGGGTTTGCCTGCGGAGGTGGTGTAACCCAGCTCGAGGCTTCGGGCCACGCCTCCGATCCGCCGCCGCGATGGGTTGTTGCTGAACAGGTGGATCGGCATCTGGGCTGCGGCATGACGCAGCCACTGCTCGGCGGCGGGGGGCAGGGCCTCCTGGCGGCGGGGCAGGATCGTGCGGTCCACGTCGAGCACCAGGGCGTGGATCCCGCGCTGCTGCAGGGGCTCCAGGGGCAGATGGGCCAGGGTGGTTCCAGCCAGCCAGTCAGGAGTGAGCAGCTGATCGAGCTTCAATCGCCCCATTCACGCGCCTCCAGTTCGGCCTCGATCCGTGGCTGGATGCGATCGAATTCCTCCCCTTCCACCAGCCTTGCGTTCTGCCCCGTCAGGGAGGCCACCACGAAGAACGGGTCGAGGGGAACAAACAGGTCGTACTGCTCCTCGCCCACGAAGAAGGGACGGTCGAGCAGGGATTCGAACAACTCGCCGCTCTCCTCGGCTTCCTCCTCGATGGATTCACCCTCCTCGATCTGATCTTCGGCGTCCTCCTCGTCCTCCAGCTCGGGATCCTCAAAGTCTCCGGTCACGGTCAGCGTGGCGGCCGAACGCACCAGCGTGAGGTTGTGCTCCTGCAGGACTGCCTCGGCCACCTCGAGAATCGGGTCCCGTTCCTGCCAGTCGACGATCTCCTCCGGCTCCTCGAGCTCATCGGCAGGAAGGCGCACCAGGGCGACAGCGGTGTCCACCGGGCTGAGCAGCGCGTAGTCCTGGCCGTCGAGAGGAATCAGCTGCTCCATGTAACAGAGCAGTTGCCGCCCCTGGCTGTCCTGCACCATCAGGGTGGGCGTGTCGGAGGAGCCTGCTGGAACCGGGGAAGCGGCGGTCATGCGCTGGGGACAGATGCCTTCAGGATGAACCAGCGTCAGCCTCGGGGGAACGGGGGATGGTCGCCGCCGCGACCGGTTCAGGTATGGGCCCTTCCCGCAGCCATTGCTCCAGCAGCAGGGCGGCGGCGGCGCTGTCGAGCCTGCCGCTGCGGTCGCCATGGAGGCCTTGACGCTCTCCGGCCTCCCAGCTGCTGCTGTGTTCGTTCACCCAGGCGACCGGCAGGGGGCAGCCCTGCTCCACCAGGGCCCTGGCGAGCTGCAGCCCGTATCGGCGGCAATGGCGCGCCTGGGGGGTGGGGGCACCGCTGGCATCGAGGGGCAGGCCCAGCACCAGGGCCTCGACCCGGCGCTGCCGCAGCAGAGGCAGCAAACGGTCGAGATCCTGGCCGAGGCTGCCGCGGGCCAGGGCAGGCAGGGGGCTGACGGTGATGCCGAGGCGGTCGCAGCCCGCCAGGCCGATGCGTCGCTGGCCGATGTCGAGGGCCAGGGCGGAGCAGGGCACAGGTGCAACCACGTCAGCGGAGCGGCGCGCCCTCAATGGGCGCTGTCCATCGGCGTCGGCAGGGGGCGCCGGCGGGGCTGCAGCTGCTCGAGCACAGCTTGCAGGCGTCGCACGGGCAGGCGCACCGGGCTCCTGTCCTGACGTCGCCAGACACTGCGGGCCATCACCACCTCCTCCTGGAGCGGTTCGGCGCCGATCTGCCGCAGCCAGTGCCGGAGGGCGGCATGGCCCACCTCACAACTGATCCAGATGGGGTGCTTCTGGGCGGGGAAGCTGCGCAGCAGCCGTTCGCAGGAGGGGCCCAGCAGGTGCTGCCAGCCGGGGTGGATGGTGAATTCGAGCTGCGGCCCTCCCTCGGGACGGTCCGTCAGCCAACGCAGGCCAGCCACCGCCTCCCGGCGGGACGTGTCGATCAGCAGCCAGCCCCGATCGCCGCTCTGATCCAGCAGATCTTCCACCCGGCGATCGAGCAGCTGCCGCAGTGGCGAGGGGCAGGCAGCCTGTTCCAGGTGCCAGAGCATGGCGGCGTTGCTGCGTTGCAGCCGGGTGAGCTGCAGACCGGCTGGCAGGGGGGGATGGGGATCGCTGCCGCCGGCGCGCCAGCGCCAGAGCTGCACGGTGCGCTGGGGTTGAAACCCAAGCTCGCGCAGCATGGCCAAGCGCTCGCTGTCGAGGCTGGAGGCACTGGCGATCCAGCTGGCGGCGCTGCGGGCCCGCTGGATCGCCTCGCGCAGCAGGCCGGCGCCCACATGGAGCCGGCTGAAGGATGGCGTCTGGCTGGTTGTGGCCAGGCGCAGACGCAGGTGTTCCACCTGCCAGCAGCTACCGCTGCGGTTGAGGCGGCGGCAGACGATCAGTCCGATGGCGCAGACCTGTCCGCCGGGCAAGGTCTGGAGGGCGACCAGGGCTTCGGAGACCAGGGGCTGACGCCGCCGCAGGGCGTTCAGCAACCGGTCGGGAAGCGCCAGCAGCAGACTGCGCTGCAGCAGCGGTTGCAGCGGCAGGAAGGCGGGGTCGTCGAGCAGAGGCAGATGCCAGCCCTGGAGGGGTTCGATGCGCCAGTCACTGGAATCCCGGTGCTCGCTGGCTTCAGCCTGCGAAAGGGTGGAACGGCCGTGGGTGTCCCGCATGAGGGGATCACGAACCGGCGGGCCCTGCACGTTGAGAATCAGGCTGGAAGGCACGGCAGGTCGGCGGGACGGCCACCTCCCATCCTAGGCAGCTGCAGCCATCAAGCCCTGCCTGGGCGGACCAGCACCAGCGGTGTGCGCTCGTTGGCATTGCCGGCAGGGTTGGGGCGCAGGGCCCTCTGCAGCAGCTCCTCATCGCAGCCTCGGCTGGAGGCCAGCACCTTCACCCGTCCAAGGTCGTTGACGTCGACCACGGCGACGGCGACCCCGAGCGCTGAGGCCATCTGCTGGCAGAAGGCTGCCGGTGCCTCCGGACCCAACACCAGGGTCTGGTCGTAGGGAGGGGTGGTGCCGGTGATGTCGTCGATCAGGCGGGCCTGATCACCGGCCAGGCGGTAGAAGCCACCGCGGATGCCCACCAGCTTGAGGGCGCTGCCCGCCAGCCAGGCACACAGCACCCGGGCTGGCCCGACGATGTCGATCAGGGTCTGCAGACCGCAGGCGCTGGCCAGGCTGCTCGTGGGGTGGAACACGCGGCACAGCAGCCGGGCCAGCATGGAGGGCTCCACCGTGGCGGGATGGTGGTAGCGGCCCTGCATCACCGCCAGCGGGGTTTCGCCGATGGTGAGCACATCGCCGCTCTGGATCAGGGATCCGCAGTAGTGATCGAGCACGCTGAGCGGATCATCGAGCACGCCCAGCAGGTGCGTGCGCACAGGCAGCACCTGGCAGTCTTCCCCTTGGCGCCAGTGGGCCTGGGCGGCATCCAGGGGTTCCGGCCGCTGGATCGGCACGAGGATGCCATCGCGGCGGCTGAGCCGGCCGAAGGGCCCGTAGTGGACCCAGTCCAGATCCAGCCAGACGGTGTCGAGGATCGATTCAAGATCGCTCCCCGTCGGCCCCTGCAGCTGGATCTGAATCTCAGCGACGGTGCTCTTGCCACCCTTGACGATGTAGGCGAACCAGTAGTGGTCGGGCCGGGCGTCCTCATCGGGATGCTGGGGGGTGATCCGCACCTCGCTGCGCACGCCGCTGAGGTCAGCCCTGCCCAGCAGCACGGGATTGACCCGGAATTCGCTGACGAACACCTCCATGCGCGGATGGGGGTTGCGGATCGTCACCGTGCCGGTGATCTCCAGGCCCAGGGCGCGGCGGCGGACGCTGAACGCTCCGCTGCGCAGCTGCAGCGGTGAGGCCGGACGCAGCCGGTGACGCAGCTCGAGCCAGAGCAGGCCCAGACCTGCCAGGAGAAGCAGCAGAAGCACAAGGGAGAGCGGAAACGGCAAGCCGGAAACCCAACGGGTCGCGAACGGGCGGAGCGTAGAGGCAGCAGGCGCACTAGGTTCCCCCCGACGGCACCGGCGGCGGATCTGGCATGCGCAAGACCTTTGTTCTTGACACCAACGTTCTGCTGCATGACCCGGCGGCACTGACCCGCTTTGAGGACAACCTGGTGGTCGTCCCCATCGAGGTGGTGGAGGAGATCGATCGCTTCAAGCGCGATCCCTCCGAGAAAGGCAGAAATGCGCGCCAGGTGTCGCGCCTGCTCGATGAGCTGCGGCAGAAGGGCAACCTGGCCGAAGGGGTGACCCTCGATGCCGAGAGCGGCGGCGCGGTGAAGGTGGTGTTCTGCCGCAGCGAGACCCTGGCCCAGCTGCCGCCGGAGCTGCGCAGCGGCAATGGCGACAACAACATCCTGGCGGTGGCGCTGGAGCAGCGCCTCAACGAGGTGATGGGCGACCGTACGCCGGTGGTGCTGGTCACCAAGGACACCAATCTGCGGATCAAGGCCGATGCCGTGGGCCTGATCGCCCAGGACTACACCAGCGACAAGGTCGCCATCGGCGACCTTTACCCCGGGATCTGCGAGCTGTGGCTGGCCGCCGATCAGATGGATCGGATCAAGGACAAGGCCGGCCTGCCGCTGGCGGACCTGCCACCCGGTCCCGAGGGCCCGGTGGCTCTGGTGGCCAATGAAGGGGTCACGCTGGTGGACCAGGCCCAGCCCAACCACACCCTGCTGTCGCGCTTCGATGCCGAGAGCCAGGCCCTGCTGCCGCTGCAGCGGGTGAACAAGGCCAAGCTGGGTCGCATTCAGCCTCGCAACCGCGAGCAGACCTTCGCCCTCGATCTGCTGCTCGATCCAGCGGTGCAGCTGCTGACGCTGATCGGCAAAGCCGGAACCGGCAAGACCCTTCTGGCCCTGGCGGCGGGTCTGCATCTGGTGGCCGATGAACGGCTCTACGACAGGTTGCTGGTGACCCGTCCGGTGATCCCCCTGGGCAAGGACATCGGCTATCTGCCCGGCGATCTTGAAGAGAAGATGGGGCCCTGGATGCAGCCGATCATCGATAACCTCGATTTCCTCCTGGGGGGAGGGGATGAGGCCTCCACGGGGCAGCGTGGCCCCCAGCGGGGCAACCGCAACAGCTGGGCCGACCTCAAGGCGATGGGGCTGCTTGAAGTGGAGGCCATCAGTTATATCCGCGGCCGCTCGATTCCCCGCCAGTTCATGGTGGTGGATGAAGCCCAGAATCTGACGCCCCATGAGGTCAAGACGATCGTCACCCGGGTGGGCCAGGGCACCAAGATCGTGCTCACCGGTGATCCCTATCAGATCGACAATCCTTACGTGGATGCGGAAAGCAACGGCCTCACCTGGTTGGTGGAGCGGTTCAAGGGGCAGCACCTGGCCGGTCATGTCACCCTCAGCCGCGGCGAGCGCTCGGAGCTGGCGGAACTGGCGGCGAACCTGCTCTGAGCAGCCGTGAAACCGCAGGATCTCCGCGTGGGGTCAGCGACGAATGGGAATCAGATCATGGCGGCCGGATCGATGGCCGCGTCGAATTGCTCGGGGCTGATCTCGCCCAGGGCCAGGGCCGCCTCCCGGAGGCTGAGGCGATGCTGGTGGGCGTGTTTGGCGATGGTGCAGGCCCGGTCGTAGCCGATCACCGGGGTGAGGGCCGTCACCAGCATCAGGCTCTGATCGAGCTGCTCGGCGATGCGGGCACGGTCGGGTTGCAGACCTTCGAGGCAGTGGCGCCGCAGGCCATCGCAGGCGCCGGCCAGCAGCTCGATGCTTTCCAGCAGGTTGTGAGCGATCAGGGGCTTGAACACATTCAGTTCGAAGTTGCCCTGGCTGGCCGCCATCTGAACGGAAGTGTTGTTGCCCATCACCTGCACCGCCACCATCGTGGCCGCCTCGCACTGGGTGGGGTTCACCTTGCCGGGCATGATCGAGGAGCCGGGCTCGTTCTCCGGCAGCACCAGCTCCCCCAGACCGCAGCGCGGGCCGCTGCCCAGCCAGCGGATGTCGTTGGCGATCTTGAACAAGGAGCCTGCCAGCACGGTGAGGGCTCCGTGGCAGCTGGCCAGCGGCTCATGGCCGGCCAGGGCCTGGAACTTGTTGGGCGCGCTGGCGAAGGGAATCCCCAGGCGTTCGCTGAGCCATGCGGCGACTGCCTCCGCAAAGCCTGCCGGAGCGTTCAGGCCGGTGCCTACAGCCGTGCCGCCGATGGCCAGTTGATGCACCGCCGGCAGCGACGCCTGCAGGCTTTCCAGGCCCTGCTGCAGCTGGGCGGCATAACCGCTGAATTCCTGGCCCAGGCGCAGCGGAACCGCATCCTGAAGATGGGTGCGCCCGATCTTGACGATCGGCATGAACTCCTCGCTGCGTTGCCTGAGGCAGTCGATCAGGGCTTCGAATGCAGGGATCAGCAGGCCATGGAGCTCGCGGGCGACGGCGATGTGCATCGCCGTGGGGAAGGTGTCGTTGCTCGACTGGCTGAGGTTCACATGGTCGTTGGGGTGCACCGGTGTCTTGCTGCCGAGTTCCCCCCCCGCCAGGGCGATGGCCCGGTTGGCGATCACCTCATTGACGTTCATGTTCGTCTGGGTGCCGGAGCCCGTCTGCCAGACCTTCAGGGGAAACTCCTGATCCAGCTCACCAGCGGCGACGCCATCGGCGGCGCGAACGATCAGCGTCGCCAGCGCCGGATCCAGCCTCCCGAGCCGGGCATTGACCTCGGCGCAGCCCGCCTTGAGCAGGCCGAAGGCATGCACGATGGCCAGCGGCATGGCCTGGCCGTAGGGAAAGAAATGACGCGAACGCTGGGTCTGGGCTCCCCAGAGGCGATCTGCCGGAACGGCGATCGCTCCGAGACCATCCGATTCGATGCGTTCGCTGGCCGGAGTCATGGCTGTCCTGAGACGACCTCGCTGTTGAGCTCGTTGAAGCTCACGGTGGTGCCCGCTCCGCTGCCTGGGGCCAGGGGGATGCCGGTGGCGCTGCTGATGGCCGCATCGATGGCATCGATCGAAACCGCGCCGCTGGCATCGAAGCGCACCTTGCCTGTGCCATCGATGACGACGACCTGGGGAATCGTGCCCTTCCAGTAGCTGGCCGGATCGAGAGGGCCCTGCAGGGGCCTGTTCTGCAGCGGATCGGTAACCAGGGGAATCAGCTCGATGGCATTGCCCCAGCGGCGCTGCAGCTCGGAGACCACCGGAGCGAAGCGTTTGCTGGCACTGCTGTCGTCGAGGTAGTAGATCAGCACAGCCACCCGCCCATCGCTGCGGGCCTGGGCCAGTGTGCTGCGCGGCGGCACCAGTGACCCGTTGCCGGCATAGAGGGCAAAAATGTTGCCGTCGTAGCGGTCGTCATTGAGCGCTGCCCAGGCGCTGGAGGCTGAGCCCAGCAGCAGGCCGCCCAGGGCAGCGGCTTGAAGCACGCAGGCCAGCAGCAGGGCCAACAGCCTCGGCAGGGGGAGGCCCCAGGGGCGCTGGTCTGGCTGCCGGGATGGGTGGATCGGGATGACGGGAGTTGTCAGGGCCAAGGAGCAGTGGCTCGGTCGGCTCATTGTGCCGCCCGGTCCCTGGAGACTCCGCGGCCCATGCCCTGCAGGATGCCGCGCCCGATCAGGCCGATCGCCCGGCCCACCACCTGGGTGAGCAGAAGCACGAGCAGAGCCCCGAGCCGTTTGAGCAGTCCCTGGACCTGGGGGGCGAGGGCATCGCGGCTCTCGAGCAGCAGGGTGATCAGCTGGGGCCACCAGCCCAGCTGACGCAGTTCAGCGTCGCGGGGTTCGGTGAGGTCAACGCAGGCGATCGATCCCGCCCGCAGCTGATAGAGGGGACGCCTGCTCTCATAGATCTGGATCGGACGGCGCACCCAGCTCTCCCAGCGCTGCTGTGCATTGAGCTGATTGCGCAGGCGCTCGAGGTTGCGGGTGGCCAGCAGCTCCGGCCGCAGCAGGTATCTCCGCAGCTCCGGCCATTCGGCACAGGTCGCGAGCACTTCGGCGCTGAGCTGCTCGGCGTTGCGGATCAGCCAGTTGCTGAGCAGCAGCTCCAGGTACAACAGGGCCTGGGGCTCATCCGGAGGGAGCAGGCGTCCGTGCACCAGCAGCGGTCGCGCCTGCACCAGGGTGCCCAGCATCGGCTCGGGATCCGGCAGGTCGAGGGGCTCCCCGGCGGCCGGGAGCGTGTCGCTGCGCTCGATCAGCAGATCCGCCACCGGCTGGAGGCGTCCATCCCGGGGCAGCTGCACGTAGGTACCGGCCAAACGCCGCAGGGCCTGGCGGCGCAGCTCCGGCTGCAGCTCGCGCCAGCGCTCCGCCAAGGCCTGACCGCTCAGATCATCGCGCTGCAGCAGGCTGCGCAGCTGGGACACCTGCTCCAGCAGGGCGAGCAGCAGATCGCTGCGGCGCTCCGGCAGCAGTCCCTCCAGAGCGAGCAGCTGGCCGCTCTGGTTGTCGGAGCCTGCGCCAGCTCCCGCGCGCAGGCGCTGCAGCACGCTGTCCCAGAGACCATCAGCGCTGCGCTCCCGCAGGGTGATCGCCACACCGGCATGGGTGCCGTTGGCTGAGGTGAGCGACGGCGATGGATCGCGTGGGGGGTGCGGGTCGCTCCATGCCATCAGGGAGGGCCCCCAGAGCCAGAGCAGCAGTTGGCGGGCGCAGAGCAGCTCCCGCTCCCGACCCTGCAGCACCAGCGCGATCAGCAGGGCCTCAGGCGGTGGATTCAGCAAGCGCCGGCAGACCCCCAGCTCGGCATCGATCTGCTGCAGGCCGCTTTGCAGCAGCCAGCCCCCGAGACCCAGCACCGGATCTGCCGCCGCGTAGCGCGCGGCCGTCGCATCCGGATCGGCGAGCTTCACCGATCGGCCCCCAGCCAGCAGCAGCTGGACCGCTTCGACGAGGCTGTCCGGATCCGGATCTTCCAGCACCCCTTCGGCGGGCAGAGACAGCAGGATCTCGCTGGCGTAGCCATGGCCTTCCGGCAGCAGCAGCAGCAGCGGTGCCGGCTGCCAGCGCTCCTTCAGCAGTCTCAGCTCGGCGGCAAGAATGGCTGGCGCGGGATGGCCGCTGAGGCTCCAGAGCACCAGCTGGGGGGAACCGCTCAGCTCGGAGGGCGCGCCGTAGATCTGCCAGAGGGTCTCGGCATCCCGCAGCCAGCTGCGCAGGCCTTCCAGCCTGAGGGGATCCGCCAACAGCAGCAGCCTGGGAGCGGACGCAGGCGCAACCGGAGGGACGGTCTGCTGCTCCTGGGGCGCCACGATCGCTCGTCAAAGGCTCAGGGTACCGGCCCTGGCCCGCTGTTCCAGTGGCCTTGGCAACCGCAGAATCCGTGCCCCGCATTGGCTGAGACGGGAGGCGTCTCGGCGTGAGCAGCCGGCGTCGGGGTGCCTAGGCAGGTCTGCCGCTGAGATGCAGGGTGTAGGACTCGATCGTGTAGCCGGTGGCCGCTTCGATCTGCTCGAGCAGCTCTGCCGGCAGGGTCACATCCAGATCGCGGATGGCGCCGCTCTGGCTGCAGGTCAGATGGCTGTGGGGGTCAGCTCGGTAGCCATAGAGGCGGCCGTTGGCACGATCGAGGCATTCGATCACCCCGGCGCTCTGGAGGGCCTCGAGGTTCTGATAGACGGAGGTGTGGCCGATGTTGCGGCCCCGGGCATTCAGTTTCTCGAAGATGTCGCGGGCACTCAGATGATCCTTCTCATCCCAGAGCAGCTCGAGCACCATGCGCCTCTGGCGACTGAGACGCATGCCCAGATGGCGGCAGCGCCGGAATACGTCATCCACATGGCGGACCTCTGCGGCATGGCTGCCCGGACGATCGGCGATCAGATCAACACGCTGCCGGGATGCAAGGACGTCGGCCGACACGCCAGGCGCTTCAAAGACCATGGATCCTTTATAGGCCAACCCGCAACGACTTCGCCTACTGAGTCGCCTTCCGGAGCCGGTGACTTCAGGCGATGGTGATCGGCAGCGGGTCCTGCAGCCGTCCATCGCCGATCGCCTGCAGGGCTTCGGCCAGATCGACGCGTCCGTCATAGAGGGCGCGTCCCACGATCACCCCCTCCACCCCGAGCGGAGCCAGGCTCAGCAGCGACAGCAGGTGCTCCAGAGCGCCGATGCCGCCGGAGGCGATCACGGGCACGCTGCTCGCCTCGGCCATGGCCCTCAGCGCCTCGAGGTTGGGCCCCGCCAGGGTGCCGTCGGTGGCGATGTCGGTGCTGATGATGGCGGCGATGCCGCTGGCGCAGAAGCGCCGGGCCAGGGTGGTGGCCTCGGTGTCGCTCTCCTCGATCCAGCCGCGGGTGGCCACCTTGCCGTTGCGGGCATCGATGCCCACCACGATCCGCCCGGGATGGCGAGCCGCCAGTGTGTCCACCAGATCCGGCTGCTCCAGGGCTGCGGTGCCGAGGATCACCCGGTCGAGCCCGCAGGCCAGGAGTTCTTCGGCCCGTTCGGCCGTGCGTACGCCGCCGCCCAGCTGGACGGGGATCTCGAGCGCGGCAGTGATCGCCTTGACGGCCCCATCGTTCACCGGTCGGCCGCTGCGGGCGCCGTCGAGGTCCACCAGATGCAGCCGCGTCGCTCCCTGGCTCTGCCAGCTCAGGGCCTGGGCCACCGGGTCGTCACTGAAGCGGGTCACCCGGTCGTAGTCGCCCTGATGCAGCCGCACGCAGTGCCCGTCAAGCAGGTCGATGGCGGGAATGATCTCCATGGCTGCGCGCGCGGGCAATCTCTGCCAGCCAGGCTGCCAGAGGCGCCGGTCGCCCAGCTGGTGCAGAGGAACCACGATCCGGAAGCGGCGCTGCAGCACCGCCGCCAGCTCCACGGCCCGCTCGGAGCCTCGGCCCCGTTCGCCGATGCGCTCGAAGTGGCGGTAGCCGCCCGTGTTCTGCAGGCTGGCCGGTTGGGCGGTCCAGCTCTTCCCCATCGGCATGGCGTGGGAGGGAGTCGCGTGTGTCGTTTGTGGGCCAGGTGTTGGCCTTCCCGGCCATCGCTTCCACCATGAAAAGACCCTGCACCTGAGCGATGCGAAGGAACCGGATCGTGGCGGCGACATTCTCTCTGCTGGCGGCTGCTGCAGCCGCGGGCCAGCCTGGCCGCGCTCAGCCGCTGTCGGTGACATCAGCCTTGCCAGCGGGGCTCTCGAGCCGCGCTCCGCTTCGCTTCGTGATGGTCCCCAAGGTCGGCCATCCCTGGTTCGAGCAGGTGCGTCAGGGGGCGTTGGCCGCTGCCGCCATGCTGCGAGCCCAGACCGGCCGTGCTGTGTCGATCGAGGAGCTTTCTCCTGCTGAGGCCACCATCCCCCTGCAGCAGCAGATGCTCAGACGGGCGATCGCCTCGAAGCCTGCCGGAATCTTCATCGACCTGCTTGATCCGGTCCAGCTGAACCCTCTGCTCCGGCAGGCCCGCCGAGAAGGGATCGCCCTTGCCCTGTTCGATTCGGCATCGCCTGAGGGCATGGCGATCCCCGTCGTCGGCAATGACGATTGCCGTCAGGCGAGTCTGGCGGCAGAGCGCCTGGTGCAGCTGCTGGGCGGCCGCGGGCAGGTCGCGATCATGCAGGGCGTGCCGACGGCGCCGAACCACGCCACCCGCTTCCGCTGCCATCAGGAGGTTCTGCGCCGCTACCCGGCCATCACGGTGGTCGCCACCCCTGCCGATCAGGACGACATCGCCAGGGCTGAGCGCGAGGCTGTGGCCACCATGAGGGCGTACCCGGCGCTGCGGGGATGGCTGGCCAGCGATGCCAGCGGTCCGATCGGCATCGGCCGCGCCATCCGCAGCCTCGCTGCCGTGGGACGGGTGCAGGCGGTCGGAATCGACGACCTGCCCGAGCTCGTTGCTCAGATCCGCTCCGGGGTCGTGGATTCCTCGCTGGCCACCCGGCCTCGCACGCAGGGCTACTGGGCGGTGCTGGCCCTGTGGCAGCAGACCCTTGCGGCTCCGGTGATCGAGCGGATCGACACCGGCATCACGATCGTCAAGTGAATGCCCCAAGGCGTGGGGCTCTTGCCGACGCACGCCAGTCGGGGGCTTGAATGGCGCCCAGTGTGCGGTGTCTGGCGTGAAGATCCTGGTGATGGGTGGCACCCGTTTCGTCGGACGGCCGCTGGTGGCTCAGCTGTTGGAGCAGGGCCACGCCCTGACCCTGTTCACCCGAGGCCGGAACCCGCTGCCGGCCGGGGTGGAGCACCTCTGCGGCGATCGCGGCAGCGCCGAGGGTCTGGCGGCCCTGGAGGGTCGCCGCTTCGACGTGATCGTCGACAGCTCCGGTCGCACGCTCGAGGACAGCCGTGCCGTGCTTGAGCGCACCGGTGCACCGGCCCATCGCTTCGTGTATGTGAGCTCGGCCGGTGTCTATGCCGACAGCGAGCTCTGGCCCCTGCATGAGGACTCTCCAACCGATCCCGGGAGCCGCCATAGCGGCAAGCTCGAGACCGAGGCATGGCTTCAGGCCGAGAGGATCCCCTTCACCAGCTTCCGGCCGACGTACATCGTCGGTGCCGGCAACTACAACCCGGTCGAGAGCTGGTTCTTCGATCGCATCGTGCACGGCCGGCCCGTGCCGCTGCCGGGCGATGGCAGCACGATCACCCAGCTGGGCCATGTCAACGATCTGGCCGCCGCCATGGCCCTGTGCATCGGTGTCGAGGCCTCCGCCAATCGCATCTACAACTGCAGCAGCGTGCAGGGCATCAGCTTCCGCGGCCTGGTGGCCGCCGCCGCACGGGCCTGCGGCAAGGATCCGGCCAGCGTCGAGATCCGCAGTTTTGATCCCTCAACCCTCGAGAAGAAGGCCCGCAAGGCCTTCCCGCTGCGGCTGGCTCACT
Organism: Synechococcus sp. ELA057; assembly: GCA_037144195.1. GTDB lineage: Bacteria > Cyanobacteriota > Cyanobacteriia > PCC-6307 > Cyanobiaceae > Cyanobium. The sequence continues at coordinate 6,816 of JBAWXG010000033.1, read as the reverse complement.
TCCTCACCGACATCACCCGGGTGCGCAGCGAACTGGCCTGGACGCCGCACTTTGACGTCGAGAGCGCGCTGGTGGACAGCTACAACAACGATTACGCCCTACGGATGCCCACCGAACCCGATTGTTCGGGAGATGCGGCGCTGATCGGGCTGTAGGAACGGGTCAGGCTTTGCGCAGGTAACCCCAGGCCGAGCTCAGGGCCAGCAGCAGCGACGGCCAGAACAGCCACCAGCCGATCGCCTGCAGCACGATCGGCAGGCTCAGGCCCCCCTCTGCCCAGGTCGGTAGCCCGAGCGTCCAGCCTTTGGGCCAGAGCAACAGCAACAGGGCGGCGAACTGCAGGATCGTTTTGGCCTTGCCGCTGAGGGAGGCGGGGCCGCCGCTCCCCTGGCCGGCGCGCCAGCCGGAGATGAACAGCTCCCTTGCCAGCAGCAACCAGATCGCCCAGAGGGGCAGGGTGCCGCGGGAGGCCAACCACAGCAGAGGCGCTGCGATCAGGATCTTGTCCGTGAGGGGATCGAGCCTGGCGCCCCACACCGAACCGCCGCCGGCGCGTCGGGCCAGGGCCCCATCGGCAGCGTCGCTGAGGCCACCCAGCAGCAGCAGCAGCCAGGCCAGGCCCTGGGCACCAGCGCCGAGGGCCAGCAGCAGCGGCAGACCCAGCAGGGCGCGGCTGATCGTGAGCAGGTCGGCGAGGCGGCGCAGTGTGGTCAAGCCGGGTGGAAGGCGTGCGGCCGTGATCAGCCGCTCCCAGGGGCAGAATGCCCCCATACGCCAACTCTGCATGGTCATCGAGCGTCCCGTCGCCGAGGTGATGAGCTCCCCGGTCCTGAGCGTCAGCGCGGAGAGCCCCCTGCAGGAGGCCGTGAAGCTGCTCAGCGACCACCAGATCAGCGGCCTGCCGGTGGTGGATGGCAGCGGCGCCCTGGTGGGTGAGCTGAGCGAACAGGACCTGATGGTGCGCGAGAGCGGTTTCCACAGCGGCCCCTACGTGATGCTGCTCGATGCCGTGATCTACCTGCGCAATCCGCTCAGCTGGGATAAGGAGGTGCATCAGGTGCTCGGCAACAGCGTCGCCGATGTGATGAGCCGCCGCACCCACACCTGCCGTGCCGATCTGCCCCTGCCCGCAGCCGCCCGTCAGCTGCATGAAGGCGCCACGCAACGGTTGTTCGTGCTCGATGATCAGCACCGGCCCGTGGGTGTGCTCACCCGTGGCGATGTGGTCCGTGCTCTGGCCGCGGCCGGGTAGGTCGCTGATCGGTTGTCAGGGCAGCGGCGGTGGCGGCAGGGCCGGTGGCGGTGGTGCCGGCGCTGGACTGCTGGCTCCGGCCGAGCTGGCACCAGCTGCCGATGCGGCCACCGGTGTTTCGCGCCGCTGCTCCAGCGCGGCAGCAGGGCGTGCCTCGGGCGGCGTTTCACGCCCACCGGTCACCGGATCACTGATGCCCTGTGGGCTGGAGGCCTTGGATCCATCCCCCGCGGGCTGGGTGTTCTCCCCCATGGCGCCGGGATTGCCAGGCTCCACCGCAGGCGGTGCCGTGAGCCGTGCATCGGGGAGCTCGGCCGGCGGCGGCAGCGGCAGTGCCACCGGCATGGGCAGCTGGCGGATGGCCAGATCCCGCTGCTGACGTTCCTGAATCGCCTGGGGATCGGCGGTGATCACCGGTTCGCGCAACGGTGCCTGTTGATCGTTGCGGCCGGCGACAGGCCTGAGCTGGGGTGCCCAGATCAGTCGGGCAAGAGGCTCCACCCCATGCTCCATCAGACGGTTGAACCCCGCCATGGCCCGATCGGCGATGCCAGCCACCAGCGAGCCGCCGCACGCGAGCGGGTTGCCGCAGGCGTCCTGCGACCGCGGCATCAGCGGGGTCAGCCCGGTGAGCAGTGAACCCTGAAGCGGACTTGAGCGCTGGCTCAGCCGCAGCATGTAGGGCACATGAACAAAGCTGGTGGCGCCTCCGCTGATCCAGTTGGCGTCGTCCTGGCTGAAGCCCTTCACCCCCGGAATGATGAACCGGCTCTTGGAGGCGTGGTCCGGCATGTACGCCGCCAGGAACCCGCGGCTGCGGGCCAGGTCCTTGGTCTGCTCCAGGGTGAGGCCATCGCGGCTCATCAGCACGGTCAGTCGCCCATCGGGGCGCAGGCCGAAGATCACGCGGATCCTGGGCAGGTAATACCGGATCTGCTGCCCCATGCTGATGCTGTAGGCGCCCTTGTAGTCCCGGGGGGGCGCTTCCAGGTCGTTGTAGACGCTGTGGAGGCCGCCGATGAAGGTCTCGTAGCGGTCGGCGCGCTCGGCCGTCAATGCGCCGTAGCCGAAATCCACCCTGCCGTCGTGGTGGATGCCGATGAAGGCCCGCTGGCGGGCGGCGCTGCGGTTGGGGCCGCGCCAGATCCGCTCCCCTAGCTTGAGATCGCCCAGGGGTACCGTGGAGGCGACGCCTTCAGCTCCGCGGCGTTCGTACATCGGGCCGGAGACGAAGGCGAGTGCTCCGCGGTCGGCGTAGGCATCCTGCTCCCGGTCCCAGCCTTCCAGCAGGCCGATGCGCACCCAGCGGGGATCGAAATCCAGGCTGAAGGCCTCAGGGTCGGGGCTGTAGCGGAAGGGCCCGGCGGCCATGCTGGTGGCGGCGCTGCTGGTCGCCCTGGCCGGAGGCGGTGGCGAAGAGGGGGCGATCGCCACGAGGGCGGCCACGGCCACCGCCGGCATCGCCAGCACCAGCCAGCGCTTGCGCAGTCGTCGCTGCCGGGGGGATGTCCGTTCGCCGATGTTCTGGGCAGGGGCGGCCTTGCTGCGAACTGCTGTGGATCGGCGGCGGGGCCCCTGGGGCGTCCTGGGTGGCGGTAAGGTCAGCACGAGAGATCCGGCTGTTCAGGACGTGATTGGAGCCCGATCATGGGCTCCGATCCAGCTTGTCGCAGGCTGTGAACGATACATTCACGGCTTCAGCCTGCCGTTGCGCTGTCCCTGGCGCGTGTCCCATCCGCTGCGGAGCCTGTCTGTTTTCGACGGGGGCTCATAGGGGAGCACGCTCCCATCGGCCACCAGCCAGAGAGCATCCGCCTGGTCGTAGGGGTGCCCTCCTGTCAGCTGGCCGAATGAAGGCAGCACCAGCAGGTCTGGATCCCGTTGGTGCACGAAACAGGGGAGCCGCAGCCGGTCCGCTCCCATCCCCACCACGGCCACCGGATGCAGGTGGCCGCAGATGTTGAGCCGATCCTGATGGGGATCCGGTGCATGACTCAGCCACAGGGGGCCGCTGGCACAGGCTGGTTCCCGGGGCAATCCCTCGAGCCAGCTGCCGCGCTCGTGGTTGCCATCGATCAGACGCCATCGGCACCCCAGAAGCTCGGGCAGGGCCTGCAGTTTCTGCCGCAGTTCAGCGGTCAGACCCAGGGGGCCGTGAATCAGATCGCCGAGCACCACCACCTGACTCGGCTGGAGCCGATGGGCTAGATCCAGCAGCGTCTGAATGTTGGCGATGTCTCCATCGCTGGGGATTGGAACGCCATGGGCCTGCAGGCACTCGGCTTTCCCCAGGTGCAGATCGGCGAGCAGCAGCAGCCTCTGCTCCGGTTCCCAGAGCGCCTTTTCGGGCAGCAGATCGAGCCTGTGACCTCGCCAGATGAAGGAGTGGTGTCCCACGACGCTCCCTGCCATCGCCGCGGAGGGCTCAGCCGGCCATCACCTGGCGATAGGCCTCACGTGAACGGGTGGCTTCGATGGAGGCCTGGATGGCGGGGAAGGGTGCCAGATCGATCTGCGGACAGAACAGCGGCAGATAGGCGAGATAGGCCTCCACCGTGCAGTCGGCCACACCCCAGGGGCCTGGGATCAGGCCTGCATCACCGCTGAGCAGGCGATCGAGCTGCTCGAGCAGCTGCAGCAGCGGCTCAGGCTTCTGGCCGGCACCGACGAGGGCTGGCCCGAGGCTGGCATTGGCAAACAGCACCCACTGGGTACTGAGGGCACGGCGCAGATCCCCGCCCTCACCAGCGAACTCGCTGGCGTGATGCTCGGCCAGATGCAGCAGGATGGCGCCGCTTTCGAACAGTTTCAGCGGTGTGCCGTCCGCGCCGTTGAGGCTGTCATCGACCAGGGCCGGCACCTTGCCGAAGGGATGGATCGCCAGATACGCCGGCTGCTTCTGCTCGCCTGCGGCCAGATCGATCAGCCGCCATTCGAAGGGAATGCCCCGCTCCGCCAGGTACCAGCGGATCATGGAGGCTCTGCTGCGGGCGGCTCCGTACAGGGTGAGGGTCATCAGCAGGCGGCATGGGCTTTCATGGGAGCTGACCTCCACCGCGTCTGTCAAGCCATCGACCGCTCCGGCGCTCAGCGCCAGAGATTGCAGCTGCGGCGCAGGTCGATCTCGGCATAGAGCGCCACCGGGGCATTCTCCGGGCTCTCCGCCAGGTAGCGCACCTTGGTGAGATAGCTGGCGGCACCGATGGCATTGCCGAGGCGGATGCGTTCGAGCCCGCTGCTCTGTTGCCAGCGCTGGCAGAGCTCAAGGCTGGCCTCGGCGTGGGCGATGGCTGGCGTGAGGGCGCCGATGACGGCCGCGGCGGCCATCAGGATCGGCCAGACACCCTGGCGCAGCAGGGGGGAATGGCGCACCTGAGCGGGGCGGCCGAGATAGATCCAGACGGAGCGGCCATCCGGCAGGGTCCGACGCTGGCGCTCGTACAGGCGCGGGGCACCTTCGAAGCGATCCAGCTGGATCAGATGCCGGGGATCAAGCCGGTAGAGCTCCCCATGCACCCGGCCTGAGCCGGCGATCGCCATCGGGAAGGGGCCCAGATCATGAAGATCCACACCCTCAAGCCAGGCCTCACCGGCAAAGACCGCGCCGGCGAGCTGGTGGTGGTTGCCGAGCCCCCGTTTGAGGCTGCCGTAGACGAACAGCAGCTCCCGGGTCTCCGAGGCAGGGGTGGTGTCGCAGGACGGGTCCATGGCGGCCACGGGATGCGGCGCAGGGCACCATGATCAGCCATGTCCGCGGCGTTGCCGCCCCGTTCCCCCCCGCCCCGATGACGATCGCCCTGCTTGTGGCCCTGGCGGCCTCCCTGGCTCTGATGGCCTGGATCGTGCGGCGGCTGGAGGCCTCCTCCTGAGCCAGGCAGGCGGGATCAGGCCTCAGATGACGGGCGCTCCGATCCCGCCTGCGGGGCCCTGACGCGAGGCTGGGCCATGGCGATCAGCTCTTCGCCGCGCTGCTTGGCGCAGTACATCGCATTGTCGGCGGCATCCAGCAGACCATCGGCATCGTCCGCATGGTCGGGCCAGAGGGCGATGCCGATGCTCACCGAGATCCGCACTCCCTCCGGCAGGGAGGGATAGGGAGCCGCCAGGCTGTCGCGCAGCTTGCGGGCGATGCGGTTCAGCTGCTCCAGATCCGGGGCCTGGGGGATCAGCAGCACGAACTCATCGCCGCCCTGGCGGCAGAGGGTGTCGCTCTCCCGCACGCCCTGGCTCAGTCGCTCGGCGGCGGTACGCAGCAGGGCATCGCCGGTGGCATGGCCGAAGCGATCGTTGACGGCCTTGAAGCCGTTGAGATCGAGGAACAGCAGCGCCACTTTCTGGTCGTGCCGGCGTGCCAGGGCGAGGCTGGAGGTGAGCAGGTCCATCAGCAGGGCCCTGTTGGCCAGGCCGGTCAGCTGGTCGTGGGTGGCCAGGTGATGCATCTGCTGCTGCTGGGTGTAGCGCTCGGTGATGTCCCACAGCAGACCGACGAAATTGACGATCTGCTGTTGGGCGTCATGCACGGCGGTGATCGCCAGTTCATGGCGCAGGATCTGACCGTTGCGATGCCGGTTCCAGATCTCACCGCTCCAGTGGCCCCGCTGCACGATCGCTTCCCACAGGGCCCGGTAAAACCCCTCGTCGTGGCGGCCGGAGCGCAGCAGGTTGGCCTTGTGGCCGCGGGCCTCCAGCTCGGCGTAGCCGCTCAGGCGCGTGTAGGCCGGGTTCACCCGCAGCACGATGCCATCGGCATCGGTGACCACGATTCCCACCGGACTGGTCTCGAACACGGTGCTGGCCAGAGCCTGTTCGCGGGTCGCCTGGCGCTCCCGTTCCAGCGCCTCGCCGAGGGCGAGATGGTTGGCCACCAGCCTCTGCGTGATCAAGGCGGCCAACGCGCTCAGGCTGAGGCCCAGCAGCAGTTCCAGGATCAGGGGAGCGGACCAGCCCGCGGCGGTGCCGTGGCTGGGGCCGAGCTGGATGCCGATGCGCCAGAGGCGATTGGCCACCGAGACCTGCATCCAGGTGCTGGGCATGGGCTCCTGCCGCTGCAGGACCGATGCCCGGCCAGCGGCGCCGATGCTGTCGAACAGCCGGCGACGCGACGCGGGGGCATCGGCGTCCTCGATCACGATCGTCGTGTCGTGGATCAGGGGTGATCCGAGATCGGCAATGGCGCTGGAGATCAGATCGCCCATGCGCAGCGGGGCGAACACCCAGCCCCGCAGCTGCCGCCAGCGATCCTGCGCTGTGACGAAGCTGCCCTCGCCGCCGCGGTAGACCGGCCCGTAGAGAACAGCCCCTACCTGCTCGTTGGAGCCGTTCTCCTGTTGCAGCCGCACCGGGCCCGAAAGGGTGATGTCGCCGCCGTAGGCCGCCTGCTCGAGGGCTTGGCGTCGCGTCGGCTCCGAAAGCATGTCGAAACCGATGGCGCGCTGGTTGCGCCAGTTGATGGGTTGCAGGTAGGCGATCACGGCAGCCTGCCGGCGAGGACCCGGTGGGTGGATCCGAAAATCAGGCTGCCCCTGCAAGCGCATCTTGGCCACGAAGCCATTCAGGTCGCGGCC
>JBAWXG010000032.1:0-28127 GCA_037144195.1 Synechococcus sp. ELA057 | reverse complement strand
CGAGGTGCGCAGCAAGGCCCTGGTGGTGATCGACCGCCTGGAGCTCTGCGGCAGCCGCAACGGCGCCGATGGCGGCTTCGGCAAGGGAGCCGCTGGGATGGCTGCGGCGGCTGCGCTCGGCGCGGCGCAGACCAGCACGGCGAGCAGCGAATGGAGGAGCAGTCCCTCCGGCGGCACCCCGCTCAGCGACGAGGAGGTGCCCTTCTGATGAGCAACCATCACACCTACGTCCGCCTCGGCGACAGGGCGAAAGGTCCCCAACTGCCGTCCTTCTGCCGTACGCGCCGACCGATCACCACCACCGTGCGGGTGAGCAGCCTGCAGCAACTTCTGTGGCTGCTCTTGCTGGTGGTGTTCCTGCAACTGAACACGATCCTGCTGGTGCTCGCGGGCCCAGGCCCCGCACCGCTGGTGCAGCTGGCCGTGCCGGAGAACATCCCGATGGTGACTGGACCTCTCGCCGTTCCTGCCATGAAAAACACGTCCGCTCTGGATCCGGCGCTGTTGGAGGTGCTGAGGGAGGAGCGATGAACAACGCAGCCTGTACGACGCGCCAGCGGGTTTGGATCACCACAGCCGAAGCCTGCGCTGCCCTTGGGATGAGCCGCGAGACCCTCCGCCAGCTACGGCTACGGGGGGTGCTCACCCCAGGCAAACACTACCGGCGCTGGGGTTGCACCCAGGGCCGGGGGCCGCTCCAGTGGCACCTGGAGAATGTTGAGGCCACCATTACCGGCTGGAGCCGGCGGTATCTCGTGCAGTGAGGGGGTTCTGGAGGTTGGCTACAAAGTACGGTGTGGGGGAGTGTAATTTCCTGCTCAGTGATCACGCGTGCTCGGCTGATCTCCTCTCTCATTGTCCTGGGATCTTTATGCGGCAGCCCGGGTGTGGGGCAGGTCCTAAAGATGGACTACGAAACCAATCGCATGAGCGGCTCGTTGCGAAGTGGTGCCGTAGAGGCCAGCGCACAACAACAGCGGCGCATCAACGAGGGCGGTAGCAATGTGGTTCAGCCCTTGGTTGTTGTCCGGGTCGATGGTCGTGAGGTCGGTCGCCTCAGCGGAGCTGAGAAGTGGGGCGGACCTTCTTCTGTCGTCCAGATTGCTGAAATGGATCCCAGCAACCCCTACCCCGAGGTGCTGCTTTCATCCTTCACAGGAGGAGCCCACTGCTGCAATCAGATTCAGGTATTGACAAGCGATCCAAGTGGCCAGCAATGGCGAGAGGTCTCGCTGGGTCCTTTTGATGGCGGAGTGTCACCCGCAGAAGACCCATTGCACAACGGGCGCTACCTTATTGTTGATGTGGACAACAGATTCCTCTATCGCTTTGACTGCTACGCATGCAGCACTGCACCAGCACGTATCTGGCGGCTGGAAGGGGATCAGTTTGTGGATGCCTCTCATCGCCCGGAGTTTCAGCCGCTGCATCGACGAAATCTTCAGCGTATGGCTGAGTGGTTCAAGCAGAAGAGCTCAGAGTCTCCCAATGGATTCCTGGCTGGATATGTGGCCAACAAAGCTCTGGTTGGTGAGCTCTACGATGGATGGGATCGGATGAACCAGCGTTATGACGCGTCGTCTGACTGGGGCCTGAAGGAATGCAGGGGCGATTTTGATGACAAGGGGAAATGCCTTGGCCAGGAAATCGTTTACAGATCATTCCCTGAAGCCTTGCGTGCTTTTCTTGTTGAAACGGGCTATATGTCGCAATCGGGTCAGTAGCAGCGCTACGGGTTGCAATCACGCACTTGTGCAAAGCCTCATAGCTGCCTTGTTGAATGCATCATCGACAACTTCGTCACCGCACCAGCGGCTATAAGCACCCAGGTGCGTTTCGACAGAATGACCCATGGCTGCTGCCACCACCTTGGGCGGGAGCTCACAGATGACGTGAGCGCGGTGGGCATAACCGTGGCGGCAGGAATAGAGGACAAGCTTTTCGCCCTGTTCTTCATAGTCCCGCCGAAACTGTTGCCAGAGAGATCGGCGACGCATGTACGTGCCAAGGTCCTCAGCACCATGTCCTGGCCGCATCGGCGGCATGCGGTCGGCTCGAAAAGCTGTCTCAAGCTGCCAGGCCTGGGCCCAGTCGTCGCAGGGTAAGAGTCGCAGCATCCTGGATCGGGTGCGGCCACGGCTGGAAACCTTTTGGTAGGTCGTCCAGAGTTGCCCTTTCCGACTCTCCAGGTGCTGCAGTTCTTCTGGCCTGAGACCATAAGCAGCCATCAGCTGAAACGCCAATCGCCAGCGCGGATCAGGTATAGCCTCGACCAAATCGAGAACATGGCTGACTTCAATCGGTGTTGTAATCCCTCGTTCTTCACGCTTCCGGCCAACATAGATAGAGAGATCAAGGGGTGGTGCCCAGGATGACGGCAGACGTTCCGAGTCGACGCCCCAACGCAAAAGCGCAGCTGTGAATTGAACCTGTAGCTGACGGCCACGCGATCCAGGCCTGTCCTTCCATGACTCAACCACGCTCTCCAGCAGTTGCTTAGATGAGATGGGTCGTCCTTTACCACCAATGGCCTGCAGAACCAAAGCCATGCGACGCCAATAGATTTCATCCCAGGTGCTCTGCTTGATTGCCCCACTGCTGAGCTTGAAGTCTTTAAATCCTTGAATCAGTTGGGGCCAGTTGATTGCCTCACTAACTGTAATTCCATTAGGGCTCGATTCCTCTGCAGGGATTCGCACGTGGGTTTCGATGGCGAGATCAAGGGGCACGCCATCGTTGAAATCGGCATGGATGGCAAGAACTGCTGTTTGGATTGCCTGCCGCTCCGAGGCGGCCCAGGCCAATGGCAAAACCCGCTGCTGGCGAGCACCACCTGCGGCAGATGCGGAGACGTTGAGCAGGACACGCCCACGCATCTCCGATACGGTCCATCCACTTCGAGGCCCCAGATCTGACGTGAGCGATAAGCGCAGGGCTGCGACCCAGCCACGGTCCTTGGCTTCTCGGGCTGGTCGAAGGGAGGTTGTGGGCTTCGGCACGTCTCAAGGAAATCAGGCACGCACGACACCCCTTGCAAGAGAATCTGCAAGAGAATCGCCTTCTAAGCTTGGCACGCCCCGCCACAGCCAGCCATCAGTTGGCAGGGCAGAAGTCAATGGCAGCAGTGGTTTTCAGCCAGAAGCCCCAGTCGTTGCAGTCGCTCTGGCGGACCCCATTTCAAGGGCTTTGGGAGCACTAGGTCGCAGGTTCGAATCCTGTCGCCCCGATTTAGTTACTGCAAGGGATCTCGCGATTCTCAAAGCGCGTCCCAAGCTCCGAAAAAGGCCGATGTACGGAAAATGTACGAATCGGTCCTCGTACGGGCTGGAGTTCCTGGCCCGTGGCCTGTCGTCCTGATGGCCCTCCACCGGGCAGCTGACACTCCTGTCCCGGGGGGCCGGCTACGCCGCTCAACTCCCTTCGGCTCGTGATCAGGCCTGCAGGCCTGGCAGCTGGCCCCGCTTTGTACGGAGATGTACGAACCCCGCCACGGGAGGACTTCTTGAGCGCGACGACAAAAAGACCCTGGTTCAGCCTTCTGCTGGACCAGGGTCTTCGGTGTCGTGGACGAAAGCTTCAATCGACTTCGAGGAGATGCGGGGTGCGGGCCGTCGCCTCATTCATCGCTTCATTGCAGCTTTCCAGGTGGTAGAGCACGGGCGAGTTGGCCTTGGGGAACTTCCTGCGCCAGTGAGTCCCCGCCTTGAACAGCCCGGCCTTGCGCCAGCGGCAGAGGGTCTTCTCGCTCACTCCGAGGGCCCGGCCCGCAGAGCGGGCATCCACCCATTCCTGAGGTTTCTCGACGTCGTGCTCTGCCATCAGCCACTCCGGCTGCGGACGCGGATGCCGCGGTCGTGGGAAGACCATCTCAGGCGCTCCACGGATTCGGGGTCCCTGCCTGGCTGCTGAGGGCGACCTTGGGCTGGGGCGATGGAGACGACCAGCGCATCGGCACCTGCCCCAGTCGGATCAGGGCCAGCAGGGCCACACCTTGCAGCAGCGTGAGCGCGATCAGCCAGGCCTGGATGCGATTCAGGGTCCTGATCGGTGCAGGAGTTCCACTTTGGGCTGGATAGCGGCAACAGGGCCTGGACCCACCGCATCCCAGCAAGCCTGCGGGTGCACTGGAGCGGCACCGAGCCCATCACTGCCGATCGCTACCGCCTGGAGGAGCGCAACGGCATGGTCGTGCTGGTCATCGAGCCGGGGCTGAACAACAACGGCAGCTGGTTCTGGATCGAGGTGCAGTGGAACTACACCGGCGCTGAGCTCACCCCAACCCTTGTGCGCCATCGCTACCGCTACGACACCCCCGCCCTGGCGGGCACCGAATCGGTGCGGGGCTATCGCCAGGCGCTCGTCACCGTCACCCCTCAGCCGGGCCAGCAGCTCACGGCCCTCAGCCTGCAGGACGAGTCCTGGGCCAGCAACAGCCTCGGCAGCTGGCTGGATGTGGCGATCGCCTCGCCGTTGCTCAACGCCCTGCAGATCGGAGAGAACTGATGCGCTCCTCTCCCCTTGCCAAAGCTCTGACTGGTTCGTCCTTTCGTCCCCTGATCTGGAGGTGGTTCTGATGGTTGAGCAGATCCTGCTGGAGCGCGTGCGTGTGCTCTCCCATGACCTGACCGCCGCACCGCGGCTGTTCAACTACTGCTACGGCCTGCAGGCGGTGGAGATGGACACCAGCCGCATCGAGGACTTCAGCGAGTTCTTCTACTACTGCACCTCCCTGCGCAGCATCCCGCATCTGGACACCGGCAACGGCCGCGATTTCAGCTACATGTTCTCCGGCTGCTCTTCCCTGGTGGCTTTGCCAGCGCTGGACACCAGCAATGGCATCTACTTCCGTTACATGTTCGCCTGGATGAATGACTACGGCGGCGCCCTCAGCGCGTTGCCGTTGCTCGACACCCACCGGGGTCGTGAGTTCAAAGGCATGTTCGACGGCACGCCGCTGCGCTCCATCCCGGCGCTGAATCTCTCCGGCATCCGCGGCGAGATCGGCTTCTCCAGCTCCTATGGCCTCGGCCGCATCGACGTCGTCGGCATCGGAGCGGCGAACGACGAATCGATCACGGTGAACGTCGCCTGGACCGCGCTGGATGCCGCTGCCCTCAATGCGCTCTACCGCAATCTCGAGTCCATCACCTGCGGCGGCAGCGTCTACATCGGCGGCACCCCCGGCAGCCAGCAGCCGGAGCACCAGCCCGAGCTGGCGACCAGCAAGGGCTGGACCATCTACTACTGAGCCTTCCCCCATGACCACCACTTCCACCACCTCTCCTGAGACCACCACCACCGAACCCACCAGCGGCGTCAGCACCAGTGGTGCAGGCACTGGCACCGATCCGGCGGCTCCAGCTGCCGGCGCCACGGCGCCGGTGAGCCCGCAGGCCGACAGCAGCGGCTTCTATCGCCTCCAGGACCAGAAGCTCCAGTTCGCTCCGAACGTGGTGCATGCACCCGGCTACACCCTCACCCGCGAGAGCCGCGAGCAGGTGGAGCTGCCCAAGGACGGCTGGGCCTGGTTCGAGTCCAGCGAGGCGGCCCATGCCCACCACAACCTGCCCCTGCCCAAGCCGGAACCGACGGGCCGCCAGCGCAGGCCGGAGGAGCAGCCGGAACCAGCCGGCCGGCGCTGATCGGCCCGAACCGGGCCACTGCCAGCGGAGGCAATAGGGGGGGAGTGCAACCCGCCATGGCTCCCTCCTCCGCCCAGCCTTCTGCCCCGGTCTCGCCGGTTTCGGCCTTGCCGGCCTGGCAGATCAACTACGGCAAGCAGCCCGCGCCCGTCGATCCCCTGGCTCCACAGCCCTGGAACAGGCCGGCAGACTGGCTGCCGCTGCCGCCGATCAACCCCGGTGAGCAGAAGCTGGTGGGGCTGTTCGCGGTCTTCCTGGGGGAGGGGAACGTGCTGGCGCTGCGCGCTGCTGGCAACTACTGCGTCGATTGGGGCGACGGCACGAGCGAGCAGATCAGCTCACCGGGTGAGGTGATCCAACGCCAGACCCAGTGGTTCGCCAACAACTTTTATGGGCCCCTGGAGCGCATGAGCCTGGCGAACCCGGCTGATGTGCAGTGGCAGCAGCGGATCGAGGGAACCCTGGTGGTGTTCCAGAACGGGGCAGTGCTTGATCCCTCGGCCTACGCGCTGGGGGTGAATCCCAGCACCAACAACGTCGAGCTGGTGCTCACCACCCCCGTCCCCGATGGCGAGTTCGCCAACATCCACGCCCGCTGGGAGTGGGGGGAGACGGTGGTCGCTCCGGTGATCGCCGAGCACCGCTACAACCACACCGCCATCCCCGCGGCCACGACCTGCAGCCGCGGCTACCGCCAGGTGATCGTCACCGTCACCCCTCAGAGCGGCAGCGATCTGACGCTGCTTGATCTGAGCCCGCGGCACAGCAGCATCAGCCAGGACGATGCCTCCTGTCCCTGGCTGGAGCTGGCGATCAGCCTGCCCAAGGCCGGCGATGGCGCCAGCCTCGTGCTCTGCGGCTACGAGCACAGCGGCACCTACGACTACCTGGGCAGCGTCGAGAAGATCGTCATCCATGACGCCGGCGGCGCCACCAACTTCCGCTGGCTCCTCTACTACTTCGGGGCGCTGCGCGTCTTTGCGCTCCACAAGGCCTCGGCGCTGCAGGCGATCGATGGGCTGTTCGGCAACTGCAGCAGCCTCGATCAGATCGAGCTCCCTGCCCTGCCGGCGCTCACCAGTGCCAGCGAGCTGCTCTACGGCGCCACCGCCCTGCGCGAGCTCCGCCTCCAGGGCCTCGCCAGCCTCACCAGCCTGGAGGGCAGCTTCCAGTACGCCACGGCGCTGGAGCAGGTATGGATCGAGGAGGCACCCCTGCTCACCAGCACCGCCAGCGCCTTTCAGGGCTGCACCAGCCTTCGTGAGCTGCAGCTCAGCGGTGCGCCGCAGCTGAGGGATCTGAGCCACATGTTCTCCGGCTGCACCGCCCTGATCACAGCCCCGTCGTTCGACACCAGCGCTGCGACGACGATGACGGCGACGTTCGAGGGCTGCACCGCCTTGCGCGAGGTACCCCCTTACGACACCCGGCGGGTGCACACCATGGAGAGCCTGTTCTCCGGCTGCCAGGCCCTCGCCTCCATCCCAGCCCTGGACACCTCGGCGGTGCGGGACATGCGCTGGATGTTCAGCGGCTGCTGGGCCCTGACCCATATCCCCCAGCTCGACACCCGCCTGGTGGAGACGATGGAGGGGATGTTCTCCAGCTGCTACGCCCTGGCCACCATCCCCAGGCTGGCGACCGACTCGGTGGTGTCGATGACCAGCACCTTCTCAGGCTGCTATGCGCTCCTGAACCTCCCGCCTCTGGCGGTGCAGGGGGTGCGGGAGTTCTGGAGCTGCTTCTCCAGCTGCGTCAGCCTTGCCGCCGCTCCGCTGGAGGGAATCAGCGCGTCAATCTCCTTCTGGGGCTGCGCTCTTTCCCGGCAGGCGATCGTCGCGATCTTCCAGCGGCTGTCGACCGTGAGCGACAACCCCAGCATCGAGATCGGCGGTAACTGGGGCACCAGCGACCTGACGCCGGATGACCTGGTGATCGCCACCGCCAAGGGCTGGACGGTGACCTACTGACGCCATCCAGCGATGAATGGTTCTGGACTGACCTGGTCCTCAGCCTTTGTCGCCGGCCTCGCTCTGAATGTGCCCTGCGGAACGTGGTTCTCTGCTCACACCCGCGGCAACGTGAAAAGAGCCGGAGGCACGGGCATGAGCTGGGCGGAACTGGAGCGCTTGGTCAACGACGCCGAGGCCCATGCCGAGCTGCGCGACACCCTGAGCCGTTGCCGCAGCACTCAACAGCAGCTGCTTTGCGCCCTCGCCGTCAAGAAAGCTTTCGCCCGTGCCTCCACGACTTCTTCTACCACTTGCGGAGGATGATCACGTGGATCGCCAGCCTCATGGATGTCTCCACTACGATCTTGCAATAAGAATTACATATCCGTGGGCGGCATCAGCTTTGACGGCCTCGCTGCAATGAGGCATCGTCTGGATAGACCTGGCCCCTGGTAGTTGAAATGGGTGTGCAGGAGAGCCATCGTCCTTTCTTATGGGGAGGACAGCCGTGAGCTCATCATTCAACCACCTTCGCCAGAATCTCATCTTTAGCGTCCATAGGCCAATATGCATCAAGATGCTCTTGCCATTCAGACTCGCGTCCATCCCTTCTTGCGCTTTCTCCAGATAGGCCGCTCTGGATGTTGTTTCTGACCTCAATATCACAGAACTCACTGCCAAGAATCATTTCAAGAATATCCGGCTTCCAAAGCTGTTGATGAGAGCGACAGTCTTCAAGCATTTGAGCAAGTACCCTACTCGAAGGCATGGCTGCCATTTCAACATCTGCATAAGGGCCATCAAAATATCCGTTTCCGCTATAGTCAGCAAATTCACTCAGGAATTGTTCCTGAAGCTCTGTGACAGGAGAAATGCGTCCAAGACCTCCATGCAAGATCTGATTATGCAGAGCCCTCTCGTACGCAAAAGCAAGAGGGATGAGCCCAATTACGGGAATGGTTTCAAAAAATATATCAGAGAAACCCTCCTCGTCGTCGAGGTTTACCTCCTCCTCAAGCAATCCGCTTTTGGTAAGCAATGCCTTTTCCCACAAAGCCGAGTACGGAGATCCTAGAGAGAGGTCGTCAGAAATATCCCGTTCGAAAAGTGTGGCGGTAGCTTCTCCAGAATCTTCGCAGGCTGTCCCGGCAATATGAACACTGATATCTCTGAAGAAGCTAAGGAACTCGCCTTCTGATGACCAAGCCCCATTAATCAGCAACTCAAGATACTGATCTATTGGACTGTACTCTTCGAGTGATTCGGCAACCTTGTGTTTCAGCCAGGCAATCGCGGTAGATGCCTTGAGTGGGAGCAGTTGTTGAAACATTTGATCAGTCGAGGCTAGTGCAGGAGATTGTTGATCGGAAAATCCAGGTTGGCCATCAATTGCTTGGTCCGTAGAGGCAGCAGCATGAAGAGACTCGACTGCCTGTACTTGCTCACCAAGTGCGAGGAAGCGGTCAAGTACAACTTCTCTGAGCCTTATTGTATTGCGGCAGGAATCAACATACTGTAAATCCGGCTGTATCTGAGTATCCCCTAATCCCAGGCTGCGGAGATTACTGGCTACAGAAGCAAGTGCCTCGACATCATGAACCAACCACTCGTTGAACAGAAGCTTCCACGTGTCCTGGATGAAGTCAACTTTGGGTCGCATGCCATATCGGGACTTGATGTCCTCAAGAGAAGACACTGGCAGGCTGAGATGGGCAAGGATCTTGTTGACTAAGTCAGATGGGACGTTCTCCCATTGAAATCGGTAGCGGGGCATTTGACGAAAGGAGATACAGAGGTCGCTAAGGCGTGAAGTCTAGTCTGTCATCACTAGATTCTAGGCTTACTCATTCCGTGAAAGAGCTTGGCACCAGAACTCTTTCTGAACATCGAAGGATATACGCGCGGCAGGATGAGGAAGACTTATGCAGTTAATTCCGATTTCTCTCAACGCCATAGTGGATATTCTGCCAAGAGCCAAGATCTTGCTTGGTCTTACAACCTTGAGCTCCAGTGGGGCAAATTCCTGAGCTGCACGAATTACGTCAGTCTTAGGAATTGGTGATGATATGCTGCCTCCCTTTATGAAGGGAAAGATATTAGTTGCATAAGTCTCATTGATTGACAATCGTAAGACTTCTTGCAAAAGCCGTTCCAGCAACTTATTGGTTTTCAGATTGGGATCTCGACCATGAATCTGGATAGCAGGATCGACTCCCTGTATCAATTTTTCTGCGCTAGACCAGTCTTGCAGTACTAGTGCAATGCTACCGAGAGAATGGGCTCCCTTTGTATAAGGACTGACCCATTCCCTAAAGTCGTAGCCAAAGTCCTCGGGCTGCTTATATCCTTCCCATCGCGCTGCTACCCGTTTTGTCGAGAGCTCATAATAAGGCCATGGCAACATAGGAGTCTGGTAATTAGTGGAGGCACACTAGATGGATTCAATCTGTTGTCTGAGATAAGTCGTACAATTCGGATGTTGAAGAATAAGAGAGGCGATCTCGTCCTTGTTAAGCTCTTCGGTCTCTTCGGTGTAGTTAAGCCAGAATGCCGCAACATCTTCTTCGCCGACGGCTACTGGACCAAAGTCGCCCTGGGTTTTACCAGAGAAGTCTGGGGGAAGCTGAGTTTGAAGAAATAGGCTTGCCATGTAATTGAGTGCTTCTTCTGATAGAGAAGGCTTGGACAGCAGATTCGAGTCAAGCAGATATTTATTATGGCAGATCAGTTCAGGTGAGCAAAAGACAAGCTCATTCAGAACCGGAGCACTTCTAATGTTTCGGACAATGTCTTCAAGGGGACTCGTAGAGTATTCTTCCATGACCGCGATGAGAGTGCAGAAGAACTCATTATCCTCATGCGAGAATTCGGATGGGATATTGGCAAGCCATGTATCAAGTGACTGGTTATTGTAGTCAGCCGCATATGCTGCAGGGATGATATTAAAGATGGATGACATCGTGTCAGGCAAGCAATCCAGATCCTGTTCAAGCCTGTCTATGGTCGGCCTTACCTTCCTGGCTTTAACCCAAAGATCCCACAATGATGTGCCGGGATAAAAAGAGTACGATATCTCGTGGCCATAAAGGTTTACGCCAGAACCATAGCCCACTGCGGACTCATCATATAGATTGGTAGACACTTCGATGAAGAAACGTCCAAACTCCTCGTCTGATTCCCATTTGGAGGCAATGAGATCATCCAGAATAGACTCGATGTCGATAGACTCATCATCGATTTCTTGCGAGAGAGTCTCAATGGCTTTTTGCCAGGTTATAACTTGATCCAAGTCTTCCTGCATTTGAAAAGTCATAAGGGATTTTGTGATTTTAATGGTATCAGGCTGATACCCAAGTGAGGTAGAACTAGGGCAGTTGTGTACAAACCAGCATTGGCCTACTATAGTGCCTGGCCACGTAGAACAGCGACCTCCCAGTCGATACCAATCAGATACATTCCGTTCGGATGTCGGAATACTACTGTGGAGACTGGAAACAGATACATCGCTCTTACAAGGTTGACTCCGGCCCAGGAATACGGTCTAGTGCCAGCCACTTCTGTTCAAAGTCTTGATCTGGATAGCCAGGAATGTCTTCGCATCGACGCTGATATTCTCTTCTGGTTCCAGTTTCAATCACGGGATTACTCGATCCAGCGCAAATGATAAAACACTTAGATTCTTGGTCAAAGTCGCATAACCTAAATAATAGGCATCATTGCTCCACACGACCTTCTTTACTTCGGATGGGGAAAAGTCGTGATTACAAATATCGATATCATCTAGGTCATTTTTGCCAAGAAACTCCCAGAACTCGTGTTTCAGAGGATGTTCACCGCCACAGAAGATCCACGCTGCACCCAAGAAGATATGCCCTTGCGAATCAATCATGGCAGTAAAGTCTTCGCCATCATCTTCGAGAATTCGTCCGTGAGCCTTGAGTGCCAAAGTCTGTTCCGAGCTCAAATGACTTATTGGCACAACTCCGAGTGTGCCAGACCCCACGGAATAAGCGCATCCATCTTCATCTACATACTGACCATCTCCAGGACACTTAAACACAGCAATCTCACCTACGCCTTCAATATAGCCAGAGCTATTGTAATTAATTTCGCAAGCCTCTGTATATTGATCTCCTGTTAACGCATGAGCTGGATCGCCAAGGAAGTATCTGCCCGGAGTAAATGTAAAAGCTTCGCTGATATCCCATCCGTAATCGTTTGGATTGTAATAGCTTGATCCATTGATGTATTGAAGGGTGGTAGGCGCAGCTTGTTTATTCTCCATGGTTTCACCCCTCGACTTAGTCTGATCAAGTCCAACCTGCAGAGGCCGTCTTAGATGTTGTAATACGAATGATATTGTATCAGGTTGATTGCTAAGCGAGGCACACACTAGGGCGGTTGTGTATAAGCCGGCATTGGCCTGCCATGCTGCCTGCTCCCTGGGGACAGCGACCTGCCAGTCGATACCAATCAGATACTCTCCGTTTTCCTTGCTGAAGCGCTTGATGGAACGGATCGTGTCATTGATGAGAGGCAGCTCTTTGATCAACAAGCCATTCACCATGAACTTGGTGGCAGGTGTCGCTGTGCTGGTGACTTTCCCGATTCCAACGTATCCATAACCCTTCAGGTAGGCAATGACGGTGTCGCCTATTTGGATCTTCTCCAGCTGCTTGCTCCACTTGCGACCACCACCCGCTGCGAGAAAGCCGAACTTGCGGCAGTCATCCCAGTTGCGTGATGGCCCTTCGCCGACGTTGACATAAAAGATGCGTTCGCCAGCAAGTTCAGTATCTTCGTCGGTGCCTGAATCCTGGAAAGGTTCGGTGGTTTGTTCGTGTGCTGATCTCTGCTCTGAGGAAATAATCTGAGCAGCAGGGAGGCCGATCGCTGACAAGCTCAGGTCCTCCACGCAACCCGATCGACTGACAACCTCTTGCCATTCCGCAGATAGCTGCCTGGCATTATCGACAGAGTTATAGCCTTCGCTGTTGTCGACGGGGCAATACTCTTCGATGGCAGCAGCAAGCGTTGCCTGCACATCGCCAGACTGATAATCGTCGGCTTCAACGACGCTCTTGATCAGGTCGGTCGTTGTCGCCATCGCCATACCGATCGCTTCTTCAACGAGATCTTTCAGCTCCTGAATCCCCTCCTGCTGCTCTGACTGGATGCTTTCCTGGAAGTGGACGCATCTCCTTGATGAAAACTCTTTGACAACCGCTGCTGCAAAGTCAAGACCATGGTCATCCACCCAGGCTTCGGCAGCCTGTCCAGCCTCTGAGCCTTGAATGGAGCCGATGGACTGCGAGAAGAGTCTCAGACCACCCAGTGCGTATTTGATCGCATAGCTATGGAGCCCTGTGTAGAGAGGCTGGGCCTCGATCGTGGCACCAGCGTGATACATCAACGCTGAGAGGGCCCCAAGATAGTCGAGATCCTTGCGTAGCTTGGATCCAAACGGCGACTGGTAGGCCTCTGAACTCTCTTCGTTGATAGCCTGCAGAAGCAGATCAAAAGGGTAGGGTCCAGACTTGCTCGATTCCGAGTTGCTGTCATACGCATCGCCGCTTCCAGCCTCATCGCCCAGGAAAAGAGAAAGTGCGTTTTTGTCAAGGAAGTCGCCGGTCGACTTATAGTCAACCTTATTGGTTCCCTGATTGATTTCAAAGTTAAATATCTCACCATCTGACCTGTCGACGAACTGGCCGGCGACGACAAGATCACCACTCTGGACTGACTCGTAAACTCTTCCGATATCCAGGCGATAGAGCGTGGCGTTATCCCCAAAGGCATTGGTCACACCCTGAAAGATGTTGGCCAGAAGCTCAAGCAATTCATCGGGGAGAGCTTCCTGCTCACTCTAGCCTTCGGGGATGTTGTAGCAAGCTGGACGGATCATGGGGAATGGTTAGAGGTGAGTTGTGTCCTTAGTAGCGGTATCTCGTTGACCGCCGACTGCCAGCTACCAGGCTATGAAGATGGAGCCTCAGCGTCAACGGTAGCGTCGATGGATCGTCATTCGATCCTGCAGAAGACCGTCTCCCATTCGCCTGCCTCTCGTTGGCCCATCTCGTCGCGTGGGGGAACGATCAGCATGACTGTTCCTGGTTGGCCGCGGTGAGTCGCTGATGGCTCTTGCTTTTCCCAGAGATGTCTCTTCACCTTGAAGATCTCAGCAACATCCTCGCAACTCCACAGCCTGATTGGAGCAGGCGCATCAGTGGGATGGAGACAGAGAATCTCATCCAGCGTAAGAGCTTGCAAAACGGGAGACAAATCCTCGTCAAACAGGAGAATATGAAACGGACTATGGATGGCCAGGTTTCTCGCTTCCCTGAAAAAGTCAATGTACGCGAGTCGGTCTTCGCGCTGAATGGATGAGTAAGCCATCTTTAGGCAACTTGAGCATCGAGTTGATTGGATAGATCCTTACACAGATCCAATGACAGGCTGGAGAGCACCCCGGACTTGAACGCCCCGGTATCGAGGTTGATGCGATCCGATCGGCGATCGATCCGGTGATTTTTCGTAATCGAGTGGCCATGAACCACCGTGTATGGCAGGCCGTGCGGGCGATTCAAGAACGGCTGGCGGATCCAAATCAGGTCGTCGTTCTTCTGCTCCTCCAGCGGCACGCCGGGGCGCACGCCTGCATGCACAAACAGGTAACGGCCGCGGATCGCCCTGCAGGGCAGCGCCTCGAACCATTCCCGGTGCTGCCGGTAGAAGGGCAGTAGCGACGGGTCGCCACCGTTCCACTCCCAGATGTCGGTGGCGGCATCGGGTTCGTCCTCCGCCAGCGCGTCGATCAGCATCTGCTCGTGGTTGCCGCGCAGCACCGTCACCCCCGAGAGGCCCCAGAGGCCGGGGTTCTGCTGCAGCAGCCACACCAGCTCCAGAACCCGGCGATCGCCATCTGCTTCCGGGGAGCGATCGATCAGATCGCCCAGCAGGATCAGTTCCGCTCCACTGCCCTCATGCTTGTCCAGCTCCTGCTGCAGAAGCGCAGCGCAGCCGTGCACGTCCCCAACGGCGACAACGGTGCAGCTGTCGATGGAGACCTGAACCAGTGTCGTAACAGGTGTCACCGAGACGGTGGAGCGACGACGGGTTCGGCGGCTGGAGGGGTTCCGACGCTTCGGAAGATCCGGTTGGCTCTCACCAGCTTCCGCCACTCTGATGGGAATGGCGCTACGAGGAGCGGGTAGGGAACGGGATCGACGGGTCGTCATGGTCGCTGCTGGCTGTAAGGAACAGGTGGTGCTTCTCACGGGTACCGGGCATGAGCAGTGGGCCTGAAGTGAGCCCTGGGGTGCCGGACTCCGAAGGAGGAGAGGAGAACGGCGGCGAGTCACGCCTTGGGCGGGGGATCTCCAGCTCTGGCTCACGTGGTCCCGTCCTCGACCTCCTCCCAGACAATCGAGTTGGAGCGCAGCGACTCGCGGCTGAGGCGCTTGCGGCTGAGGTTGCGGTCCTGGCGCAGCAGCGCCCGCTTCTCCTGCAGCAGCTTCAGCTCCCGGGTCGTGAGATCGCTCATCGGCATGGAGCTCATCAGCGTGCACGCCGCGTTCAGGGTCGAGTCGACCGCCTCGAAGTCGCCCAGGTCCAGCTGCTCGATGGCGCGGCGCCGCTCGCGGTTGGCCTTGAGCAAGGCCAGCTGCTCGACTACCAGCGGATCGGTGTCCAGCCCCTTGAGGTCAGCGGCAGCCATCACCGGCAGGGTGAGGGTCTGGATCAGGCTCTGCCGCCCGCTGGCACCGGGGGCATCCCAAGCCAGGCGCACACTCAGCAGCTCCTGGTTGGGAGCCCAGGCGGGCAGCTGCAGCAGCACCCCCACGTTCAGCTCCTGTCCGGCCCGCAGGTTGGGCAGGCGGAAGTTTCCGGCCTCTGTGGCGTCGAGGTCGTTGAGCAGATCCACCAGCTCGGCACCGTGCTCGGCACGGATGCCGAGGCTGACTCGTCGGCCAAGGGTGGTCGCCAGACCCTGCAGCTCGGAGGCATACAGGTCCGCCAGCTGGCCGGGGCTTTCGATGAAGGCCAGGGTGCCGTCACCGGAGGAGGCCATCGCCCCCATCAGGTCCTCGTCAAAGCCATCCCCCAGGCCAAAGGCGCTGGTGCTGATGCCCCGGGCCGTGAGCCCAGCCACCTTCTCTGCAATCGCCTTCTGGTCGGTGAGGCCCTCGTTGGCCTGGCCATCGGAGAGCAGCAGCACCCGGTTGAGCGCGGCGGGATCGAGGTGATGGGCCACCTGCTCGGCGCCGGCGAGCCAGCCGTCGAACACGGCGGTGCAGCCGCCGCTGTGGATCGTGTTGATCACGGCGATGAACGGCTGGGGATCGGTGACGGGGGTGGAGGGCATCACCAGCGTCACTTCACCGTCGAAGGCGACGATCGCCAGCCGATCGCGGCCGGTGAGCTCGCCGGCGAGGAAGCGGGCGGCCTTGCGGGCGTAGCTGAGCTTGCGGCCCGACATCGAGCCGCTGCGGTCGATCACCAGGGCGAGGTTCAGCGGCGGCCGGGGCCGGGCCTGCTGTTCAGCCGGCAGCTCAGGGGTGGCGACGCTGATCAGCAGCTCCAGGGCGGAGGGCTGCTCAGCGGCCACGGCGGGCCGCAGGGGCCGGAAGCGGATCACAGGCTGGCCCGAGGACAGGCCGGCGGGCTGCGGTACGGGCTGGTCTCCAGGCTGGGGCAGGTCGAAGGGGAAGGTCATGGTGACGGTGGGGTGTGTTGGGGGGCGTGGGCGGAGGCGACAGGGCGCCAGAAGGGGTCCGCTACCGCATGGGCGGAACGGGGGAGACGGGTCCTGGCGGCGAAGTGACGTCGAGGGCAGACGGGAACGCGCCATCCATCACCCCGACCGGATCAGGGTCGTGGGCTCAGCTGGTGGCTGTTCGGCAGGCTGTGGCTGCTCAGAGGATCAGGGCGGACTGTCCTCGAGCTGCTCGAGCAGGCGAGCGACCAGGCGGTTCAGCCAGGCCATGCGTCGGGTGCCCGGAGGAGGCACCGACACGGATTCACTGATCTGCAGCTCCACCCCCGGCGCCAGGGTGAAGCGATGCCAGCGGCTGGCGGCCTCGCGGCTGCCACCGGAACGGGAGGGGGAACGAGATGGCGAGCGGGAGGTGGGGCGACTGGATGGGCGGCTGGAGAGCGGAGAGCCCAGTAAGGGCAGCAGCGAGGCGCTGCGCTCGCGGGATTCGGCATCGATTGCAGTGGGCGACGCCGTGGCGTCGGTAGGCGCCGACAGCGCCCCGGGGGAGGTCGAGGATTGGATGTTGCGCAGGTAATGGAGTGCTTCGTCGCGCTCCTCACTGGCGGTTGACCTGGAGTCGGACACCGAAGGCCCTGTGGCCTGGATGTCGGCCGTCATCGCCGCCAGGAGCGAGGAGGCATGGCCGCCCTCCCCATCCAGCTGGTTCAGCTGCTGCACCAGCTCGCCATCGGACAGTCCGATCAGCGGAGCGATCGCCGCCAGGCTCAAGCCGCGCCGTGCCAGGGAGCGGATCAGCAGCAGCTGCAACAGATGGCGCCGGCCGTAGGTGGCGCTGCGACCCTCACGACCGGGTCGGTCGATCAGGCCCTGGGTGGCGTAGAGGCGCACCGTGCGCGGCGTGATCTCCTCTCCCAGGCGCTCGCTGGCCACCGACAGCAACTCGTCGAGGCCGTAGGCCTCAGAAGCGGCAGGCAGGGACGGAGAAAAGGGGGCGGAGCGTTCCATGGCTGCAGTATTGCACGGTTGCAGTGCAAGCGTCAAGCAGGGGCGGATCAAAGCGGTCGCTCGCTTGCGGAATGGGTGTGTCAAGTGTCTCTGTGCCGTTGAAAGCGAGGAGCATTGCTCCTGCGAAAGACGAGTTGGCCCGCTGGTTGGCTAAGCCCGGCGTCTGCAGTTGCTGAGAGCACGGCAGTCATCAGAGGTGGCCTCTGCGAGGGAATGAGTCAGTTCCGCCAGGCGATCTCGTTCCCCAGGCCCTGGGTGTTGGCGGGCTTGTGTTCAATGCCCTGCGAGGACGCAGTTCGCCAGTGGGGTCATCCACCCCCGCGATCTGTCGGTCACACGGCTGTCACTGGCCTGGTTCAATCAGCGCGCTGATGCCCACCCAGCGATGAGGCCGGGCTCGCTCTTCGCTGATGATCAAGACAACAGTTCCGCAGGCTGGGGTGATGTCTGGGTCGTCATCGGAGATCTCGTGAGAAGCCATGCTCTTTCGATACTGGTTCCTCTTCTCCCGAAGGATATTGACGAAGTCAGTTGGAGCCCATTGGCTGCCTGCCTCTCCGCAGGGATAGCGGCCAAGAATTTCAAGAAACTCCACGGCTTCGATCACGGGATCACGACTTCGATCCCAGACCAGGATCCTGTGAGGATCAACGTGGTTTTCGTCTCTTACCTGCTTGAACGAACCGTCGAGTAGGAACTGGAGGAGCAGGTCGGACTCTTCATTGGGAGACATCTTGGGAGTCAATGCGGGTAAGGGGGCTGCAGTTCCAGAATTGGGCTGACGCTGTTACTCCGATCAAAGGCATAGCCATCCATCTTGATCAGATGATCCGTGATGCCGCGATGGAACGGCCGAGGCTGTGCATCGGCCGTTCCACCGCATGGGCCGTGAAAAGTGGCAGCAGGTGCTCGTTCCGGGGATGGGACCCCACCGCATCGGGGAGGCCATGGCAATCAGTCGGACATTCATCCAGACTGAGTTGACCACTCTCCTCGGGAATACATTTTGTTACGCAGGATGCACATGAAAGAGCCCAAAGGGTACGTTTGGAATGAACCACTTCAAGTGTAATGCCTAGATTTCGCTTCAGCTGGATTAACTTTACTCCCGATCTTCTTAAAGCAATCGCGGACAGTCTGTCATTATCTGGAGATCCAGCAGAATCACTTAAGTCGCGATACGGAGCCAGGCCTAAAGAGGAATTCATCAAGGATGCGTGGCCTGTCCTGCTTTCTACATGGCTTGGAACCGAGCCCGATACTTGTTCCAAGCTTGCGAGCTCCCTCAGAAAAAGAGGCCTTGGCCAGACCGATCTGTCGGATGACTACGCATTCTTACAATCCTGTAGAAACACACAAAGCTTGCGACAGGAAGCGCTTTTTGCCTTTCTTCAAAGAGGGGAGCAAAGCCAGTCCTCGATCAGCAGCTCCGTAAGAAGCTCTCCCCGTGAAACGAGTGTCAATACCCAACCTCGTCAAGATGCAAATAGTGCACCTGAGCTACCAGAAGAGCCTGATCGAAGTAATTTGGTTGGTCTCGCTGTAGTAGCTGCCGCGGAACTTTATGGTGTTAGCCCAGACAAGATATTCATTGACGAGGACGGAGACATTGTTGTTCCCTGTGGCAGCACGTTGGTTTTTATCACAGTCATAGAGAATATTGAAATCAGAGTTTTTTCCCTGCTGGTGCGAGAGCCAAATGCATGCCCTGAAATGTATGAGGTCCTGAATGAGATCAATGGCAATTTAAAAATCGGTCGAATCTACTATTCATCGGGTGTGATCGTCCTGGAGCACAACCTTCGTGCTCAGGCCACCAATAAGGCTGAACTCATTTTTGCGATTGACATCGTTGGCGACCTCGCAGACAACTTTGATCACAAGCTCCAGGAGAGATTTGGCGGAACACTATATAAGCGCGAAAAAGACGAAGATGAAATCACGGTCTAATAAGAAATAACATGAACTCAGCTCTTTCTTCGTTAAGCGATCAGATAGCAGGCCTGATTGAATTGGTCCTGCCGTCTACTGTTACTATTCATGGAGACAATGCTGCCCTTAGCTCATCTGGCTCTGGTTCTGGCTGGATCTTTGATGAATTCGGGCACATAGTTACAAATGCCCATGTAATCAAGGACCTTGCCAGCCCATTCAAGATTAAACCTGCTGGTAGGCCTCAAGTTGAAGGAGTTGTCATCGGTGTTGATGAGGCTACTGACTTGGCCGTAGTGAAGTCAAAATCGAAACTATCTCTAAATCCCATCAAGATAAGAACAAGTAAGCCAAGACTGGGTGAGCTTTGCATTGCGCTGGGAAGCCCTCTTGGGCTTCGTGAATCAGCCAGTATGGGCATAATCTCTGGGATATCAAGGCAAAGCAAGCATCCAGATGGCCATATGATTGAAGAGATGCTTCAAACGGATGCATCTGTCAATCCTGGTAACTCTGGTGGGCCGCTTATTGACTCCCGTGGTTTTCTGTTGGGAGTCAATACGCTTGGAATGGGGGAGACGGTCAACTTTGCGGTCTCTGCAGATACTGTTTTGTACATAGTCCCAGAACTAATTGAACATGGAAATATACAGCGGGGATCGCTTGGCGTCTCGGTGTCGGCATCATGGGTTGAATCTGGCAATGAATCCAGGGAGATGATCCAGGTCCGGTCTGTTTCATCGCATGATTCGCCATTGCAACCAGGTGATTGCTTCGTCTCAATCGATTCGATTGTGATCGAAAAAAGGGTTGACATCCAAAGAGCCCTAAACCGGAGAAGCGTCGGTCGCTCCATTGATGTTGAGCTGCTTAGAGATGGTAAGTTGCACAAGAAGACTGTTGTTCCAGAACTCAAAAAGGTGTAATCGCTATTGGATGGCCAAGCTTCTTGGTCTTGCTTCCTGCCATGGCGAAGGCTGGTCAACAGCAATCGATGACCATCAGGGATGAGTTCTGCAGAGGGGTCTGCTCTTGGGTGGCTCAGTTTCGATGTCGCCTTACACGGACACAGCAAACCCCTGCGGGCCAACCCCGAAGGGCCGACGCTGCAGGGGCAGGGAGCCTCAGAGCACCCGCACCGCGGCCTGGGGCCCGAGCACGATCTGCTGATTCGAGGCCAGGATTTGGGCCTCGGCGCGGGGCACAAAGTGTGGCTGGGCGCTGATGTGGCCCTCGCGATCGAGGAACAGCATCCGCAGCAGCTGGCCAGCGCGGCATCAAGCAGATGCACCGAGACGATGCGGATGGGGCAGCAGGGCCGAGAGGGGGATGGGAAGGCCATGGCCGAAAAGGCGAACGACCGGGCCAAACCGCGCCGGCAAGGAGCCGGCCGGTAAGGGTCCCTAGCCTGCGAGGGATTAACGCCAGCCCTTGCCAGACGGCCTGCGCCGGTGCAGGCTCTGGTGTCTGGCGGCGTTCGCTCGCCAGCCCGGCCAGCGGCAACGTCCTGCCGGCAACCCAGGCACCGCATCGCTCGGTGCGCTCTGATCGTCACCGGGCCTGATGGGGGGCAGCACCAGGTCCGACCGCGCCCTCAGCAACGTTCCTGCCAGCCGTCTGCCCCGCCTTGAACGTCGTCCTTAGGCCATGAGATGAAACCTGGATCAGGGCTCCCGGCTGGCCTCAGTGATCAGAGGGGCAGTAGCTCCTCAAGGGCATCGTTGCCCTCGGCATCATTGGACAGCTGCTGACGCAGTTGCTCAATTGCAATTCGCGCTTTCTGCTCCTCCTGCAGGGCGGCATCGATCGCATCGACCCGCTGCAGGCGCTGCTGAATTACAGGGAGAACCTCCTCTTCCAGGAGGATGATTTCCTCTTCCCCATAGGGATACCCAGCCAGGTGCGCCCCAGCATGAGCCCAGGGCGCTGCCGCAGGATTTACTGCAGTGAGCTCATCGTAGATTCCAGTAGCAGACACGGATCCTCCTTATGCCTGCAGAACGGCGAGGCTGCAGAAGTAATGACTGCAGCAGCGCCGCCAGCAGAAAGCGTGGCCATGGTGATCGGCGCCAGCATCGGCGCAGCGACGGGACCGTTCCCAGCAGAGGCCCTACGCAGGGGCAATGCTACTTGTCTTGCCACCATTGGATTCCACTGATAAGAGAGAAGCGGCCTGCTGAGAAACGACCCACAGGCCTTAATGACAACACCAACCCAATCTAGTCGATATCGCTGTTCACTTGGATAGTGTAAGAACAAGGATCATGGAATAATGGAATCAAGCTTGGCTGCGACAAATACGTACTGCCATATGTTGACACCACGACCAGCATGGCTTACTGTACAGGAACATGCAAGTTCGCAGCAAATATGTCTATTGCCGCATCCCAGAAATCTTTACGTGAAGTGTTTAGACCTGATGACTATCAATTTATGGTACCTGCCTATCAAAGGCCATATGCATGGGGAAAAAACGAGGCAATTGAGCTGATCGAAGACTTGCTTGACGCGCATGAAACCAATCCGGATACCGAATACTTTTTAGGAAGCATTGTTATTGTGAGAAAAGACGGTTCGCCTCTTGCTGAAGTGGTTGATGGACAGCAACGCTTAACATCCTTGTCAATTCTGATATCCGTCATAAGGCATCTGATTCCTGAAGAAAACGAGGAGGATCGCAGAAATATAGGGGAAATGCTTCAAAGGCAGCTATTTGGTCGGAAGAGTCTTGTCCTCACACTGAAGAAGTCAGATCAGGAATTCTTCTATGATATGGTCATTGAAGAGAGCAGAAGCGCAATAAGCCAGGAAACGGGCATCAGTCGCCTGCTAGGACTCAAAAGAGTGCTTCCTAGCAGCCAGAACTGCATCAAAGTAAATGCACAAATCTTTCAAGATACTCTACAAAAATATCTTTCTGAAAACTATCTAAACGACAATAGATTCCTCAGAGAGTTCGCAGAATACCTATTGCAGCAAGTCAGAATGGTAATTGTTTCAAGCGACAGCCTTGAAAGCGCGTACAAAATCTTCTCCACGATGAATAATCGAGGCCTTGATCTTGGTACTCCCGATTTGATCAAGGCGTTGCTTCTCGAGCAAATCTCGGAAGGCGAAAGGCAGGTCTATGCAAATATATGGGAAGACGAAGAGGCAAGCCTAACAGAGCTAAACTCTCAAAATACGAAAGATACTGAGTCAGGGCGAAAGCTTTTTGATATTCTTTTTACTCATATTCATCGCATTTACACCAAGCAACGTTCCAGCAAAAACTTGTTCGCTGACTTCAAAAATGACGTACTCAATATGAAGTTTGGTCGCTTGAGCGAAGAATCAGCCAAGGACTTTATCCTTAAAGACTTGACGTCATACTCAAATGCTTATGAGTCTATTCTGAGCAAATCAGTTAAGGCATCAGATCCCTTGACCGCGGGAGCGCTTAACAATCTCCTTCTGCCCCTACTGCATCGTATTCCAAATTCTGATTGGCAACCACCTGCCATTGCGTTTATTAGCAGGTATCAGGATAATACTGAAACAACAAAGTTATTTATTGAGCATCTTGAAAGAGTGGCTGCTTGCTCTCTGCTTCTTGGGGAGAATGTAAATATGAGAGCAAGACGCTACAAGCCAATTCTTGAAGCCTTGGACAACGGGATTTCCCAAACAATGTCTGTCATATCGAATTCTCTGACGGACGAAGACATCACTAAGGCTTGCTCAGCACTTCAAGGCGATGTCTATGGAGAGTCTTTTGTGCAATATGTGTTGTTACGGCTTGACAGCGAGCTTGCTGAAAACAAAACAAGCGCCAGCCTTTCTGCGGGAATCCTAACCATTGAACACGTGTTACCGCAGACAATTAATGAATACTGGCGCCGGGACTGGAAGGAGAGTTCTCATCGTGAATGGAAAAACAAGCTAGGAAATCTTGTTTTACTCTCTAAAAGAAAAAACTCACAAGCAAAGAATTACGACTTTGAAACCAAAAAGAAGACATATTTTAGCGATTCGAAGGATGGGGCAGGGCATGTGACCACATTCCCGACGACTACAAATGTGCTTAGAGTGAAGGGAAGATGGACGCCCAGAGTCGTCTCCGAGAACCAAGATAACTACATCCAAGTACTTACTAGAGTATGGCGACTCGTGAGAAGCGAAGTTGGTGAATAGCCTTGTGACGAACAGCAATATGCCCGCCAGGCTTAACAGCCCTTGCCAATCTGCCAAAAATAAGGCTTAATTCTTGTTCCTTGGGCGAGATTCACTTGTTCACAGGCAGGGGCAAATAGATCGGAGACAATCTAAACATTATGCTGACCACACCAAGCAAACTCTCCACCTTTTCCCGCAGTCCCGTCATCGGGGCTTGGTGGGAAGAGCTGCAAGCTCGCAATCTGTTTCTGGGAGAGAAGCCAGAAGACAGTGCTCTTGATAAGCAGCTGTTTGCCGATGGCTTGCGCCATGAGCAGGTGCTGCTCAGCAAGCTGGAAGCCAAGGGTCATCGTGTGGTCAGGCTGCCCGGCAAGCAGGACGAGGCCGACTACGCCGCCACCAGAGCAGCGATGCATGAGGGATTTGATTTCATACACCAGGCCTCCCTCTGCAACGACGAGATGCGCGGCTCAGCAGACCTCCTGCGCCGCATCGAACAGCCATCCCTGCTTGGAGCATGGAGTTACATCCCGATCGAGTGCAAGCTTGCCTCCAAGCCCAAGACCACCTTTTTGGTGCAGGCCTCGGCCTATTGCGAGCTGTTGACGCCGCTATTGGGCCACCGGCCCGATCACTTTGATCTCTACCTCGGTGGTGGCCGCTTCCAGCGCTACAGCACTGATCAGTTCTGGGCCTGGTACCAACTGCTGCGTCAGCGCTACCGCGCTTTTCGAGAAGCGTTCGATCCGCAGGTGATCCCTGACGACATGCCCGGTGATCACGGCGGCTGGAGCGCCTTTATCGACCAGCGCCTGGCGGATCAGCGCGACCTGATGCTGGTGGCCAACATGCGCCAGAGCCAGCGCCTCAAGCTGCGTACCGCCGGCGTCACCACCATCGACGAACTGGCGGCCGTGCCCGCTGGCACTGCGATTCCGGGCTTGAGTCCCGAAACCCTGCATGAGCTCAGGCAGCAGGCCGAACTTCAACTCACCCCCGCGGGGCCTGATGGAAGGCCGGCCTACCGGCTGCGGCCCGTCGTCACCGGGAAAGGTCTGGCAGCACTGCCTGCAGCCGATGACGGGGACATCTGGTTCGACATGGAGGGGATCCAGGACTCGGTGGCCGGCACCAAGCTTGAGTACCTGTTTGGGGCCTGCTATCGCGACGCCCCTGGCAACCCGCAGTTCAACGCCTGGTGGGCCCACAGCCCCGTTGAGGAGAGGAAGGCTTTTGAGGGCTGGGTGGATTGGGTGGAAGCGCGGCGCCACCGTTTCCCAGCCCTGCGGGTGTACCACTACGCCAGCTATGAGAAGACGGCGATGCGCCGGCTGGCTCAGCAACACTGCACCCGCGAGGCGGTGATCGATGACTGGCTGCGCTCAGGCCTGTTGGTGGATCTTTTACCGGTGGTGACGGGTTCGATCGTGCTTGGCGAGCCCAGTTACTCGATCAAGAAGGTGGAGCACCTCTACATGGAGGCGCGCTCTGCCGAGGTGACCAATGCCGGGGATTCGGTGGTGGCCTACCTGAACTGGCAGAACTCCGGTGAACCGCTGCGGCCTGGCGATCTGCCCGATGGCAGCCCCTTGCTGAAGGGGATCGAGAACTACAACCGGGAAGACTGCGAGTCCACGGTCTTCCTCCACGACTGGTTGCTCACGCTTCGCCGTGAGGTCGGGCTACCGGATCAACCGTTGGTTGCAGAAGCCGAGGAGAAGGAAGCCAAAGAGCCGTGGCCCCTGGAGCAGCTCAGTGCCAGGCTTCTGTCGGAGCTCCCCGAGGTGCTGCAGAGCGATCCTCCGGCCAATGCCACCGATGAGCTACTCGCTCTCCAGAACGAGGCCGGCCAGCGGGGCATGAGCTGGCGGGTGCAGCGACTGCTTGCTCAGCTGCTTCCGTTCCACCACCGGGAAGCCAAGGTGGCCTGGTGGGCCTATTTCGATCGCCGCGCCAAGGCCGAACAAAGCCCAGCTGAGCTGATTGAAGATGGGGAGGCCATTGCACTGGCTCGCTGGATCGGTGTGGAAGCCAGGGAGAGCAAGCTGACAGGAGCCGACTACCACACCTTCGCGTTTGATCCCTCCCAGCCACTGAAGCTCTCGGCCGCCAGCGGTGATCGGGGCTTGCAGCTGGAAATCCCCGAAACCGGGTTGAAGGTCAGCGTCGATTCACTCGATCCTGAGCGTGGCCGCGTGACTCTCAAGCTGCCTTGGCGCAAGCGGGATCAACGCCAGGCCAACGGCCTTGGCGATGGCATCCCGCAGAGCCTCACCTCACTCATCAAGGTGCCTGCCGACATCAGCGAGAAGTTGCGTGACAGCCTGCTCGACCAGGCCAACGGCTGGCTCAATAGCGGTAAGACCCTGCCCCCCGCGATGGTCCAACTGCTGGAACGCCGCCCCATCAAAGAGTTAGAGGCACTGAATGATGCGATTAATGGTGAGCCCGGTTCCGTCGCCTTACGCCTGAGCCAGTTTCTGGCTGCAGGAAGCGACTGCACCCTTGCCCTGCAGGGACCACCCGGCACCGGCAAGACCACGGTGACAGGCCAGCTGATCGCCCAGCTGGTGGCCAAAGGCAAGCGGGTGGCGATCAGCTCAAACAGCCACGCCGCCATCAACAACCTTCTGATCAAGGTCCAGAACACCTGCCAGAGGGAAGGCCTTGATGCTGGAGTGGTGAAGTGCAGCAGCAGCAAGGCCGAGGCCCAGCTGGAGGGCAGTGGCATTGAGCTGGTCCCACCAGCTGCCATCACAGGCGATGTGGCCGTGGTGGGTGGGACCACCTGGATGTTCTGTCGTGATGAGATGGATGATCAGTTCGACCTTCTGGTGATCGACGAGGCCGGCCAGATGTCGCTGGCCAATTTGCTGGTGATCGCCCGCTGCGCCCGATCGATCCTGTTGGTCGGTGATCAGCAGCAACTCGCCCAGCCCTCTCAGGCCGATCACCCAGGCGACTCAGGACTGTCGTGCTTGGAGTACCTGATGCAAGGTGCCCATGTCGTGCCAGCCGATCGGGGTGTGTTTCTGGCGACCAGCTGGAGGATGGAGCCCTCGCTCACAGCAATGGTGTCCCAACTCTTCTATGACGGCCGTCTCCACGCCAACCCCGCCAATGCCGTCAATGCGATCCAGTGGCAGCAGCCCTGTCTGGGTGCAACCTCCAAACCATTACCCGATCAAGGCCTGGTGTTCGAGCCAGTCGTGCATAGCGGCTGCAGCGTAGTCAGCGAGGCCGAAATCGATCGGATCGAGCAGATCATCGACGCCTTGCTCGGTAGTCGCTACTGCCATGCCGCTGCAGGAGAAGACCAACGAGGCCTTTTGGGCCCCGAACAAATCTTGGTGACTGCCCCCTACAACGCGCAGGTCAACCGGCTGCAGCAGCGGCTTGGCGGCAAGGCACGGGTCGGCACGGTCGACAAATTTCAGGGGCAAGAAGCCCCGGTTGCCATCCACTCGCTTACCGCCAGTAACGGAGATGAGGCACCGCGGGGGCTCGGGTTCCTCTTGGAGCCCAACAGGCTCAACGTGGCGATCAGCCGCGCCCAGTGCCTCTCGATTGTGGTGGGATCGCCAGGGCTGGCCACCGGTGTTGCCAATACGGTTGAGGAGGCTGAACAGATCAATCGGCTGTGCTTCTTACTCCAAACCTAAGAAGCCCGCAGAGAACCCTAGTCCCAGCTACATGAACCATAGTGTGAAGAAATTGAAGCGTTGACAGAGGGGCGGTCGTCCTCCTTTCTGCCCTCCACCAGTTGCAGGCAATGCATATTTCGATTAAGCTTCTTAAGTGACACTATCGCCATTTTGCAGAAGGAAAATCTTTCCAAGATCAAGCAGCTGATTCCTCAGTTGTTTGCCATCACAGCACAGCTAGAAGCTGCTGCTCCGGGTCGCAAGTTTACCCCTGACGGTCATACGGTTGGCAGCATTGGCGAGGTCTTGGCCGCTTGTGACTACGGATTGAGATTAGCTACTGCAAGCACTGAGGGAGTGGATGCATGGACTTCTGACAACGTTGAAGTTGAAATCAAGGCGACCTGCCGGAACAAAAATCAAG
This sequence comes from Synechococcus sp. ELA057, assembly GCA_037144195.1. Lineage (GTDB taxonomy): Bacteria > Cyanobacteriota > Cyanobacteriia > PCC-6307 > Cyanobiaceae > Cyanobium. The sequence continues at coordinate 654 of JBAWXG010000032.1, read as the reverse complement.
TTGTGTGCTTGCGCAGCTGTAAAAAAGGTCTTCACCTATTGGTCTTGTGGATTCACCGCGACGGGGGACATGAAACAATTTTCAATGGCCCCGCCGAGCTCGCATGGAAGAACTCTGGGCCGATGCAGAAGACCGGCCAGAGACCAATTGGGTTCAAGAAGTTGTTAGAGCTCCAGGCCCAGGTGCCGGTCGAACAGCAATTAAAGCGAGTTGGTGATTAATCGTTATTGCCCTGATCGGATTTATAGGACATCAAACAAGCTGCTGAGGAATTGCTCTGGGAGCAGGTCCGGCGGAGCAACGACCCGTCACTGTTTTCGTCATTCATTTTGGCTGCTTCACAGAGAAACCGGGATCAGGGCTCCCGGCAGGCCTCAGCGATCAGAGGGGCAGCAGGGCTTCGAGGGCATCTCTGCCCTCGGCATCAGCCGCCAACTGCTGGCGCAGCTGCTCAATCGCGATTCGCGCCTCCTGCTCCTCCTGCAGGGCGGCATCGATCGCATCGACCCGCTGCAGGCACTGCTGGATCGCGGGGAGCACCTCCTCTTCCAGCAGGGTGATCTCCTCCTCCCCATAGGGGAACTCAATCCAGGTGCGGCGCAACGGCCGGCCGGAGGAGCGCTGCAGGATTCGCTCCACGCAGCTGAGGGTGGA
>JBAWXG010000031.1:0-28980 GCA_037144195.1 Synechococcus sp. ELA057 | reverse complement strand
AACTTCGTCAAGGTGCGCAAGCTCTGGCGCGCGGAGAGCAACGGCCTGATGAAGCTTGTGATCGTCACCACCGAGTTCAACCGTCTCACCGACAACTTCTTTGTGACCTTGGACACGGCCAATCGCATCGTCGGCATCGACTTCCCCGTCGATCACAACCTCCCCTCCGCCGCCCAGCCCTGAGTGCACGGCTCCTACGCCCGGCGCCTGTCCAGGCCTCAGCGCAAACCGCACCCCCGGCTCCGGGGACGGGCACGGGCAGCGTAGGCTCCGCACGCCGCTGCCCTTAAGCCTTCATGGCTGCTCCACGCCTCGACTGGATGGTCGACGATGCCGTCAGGCTGGCTGAGTGCCGTCACGACCATCCCTTCGCGGTTCTCGGTCCTCAGCCCCTGGAGAACGGTGGCTGGGTGGTGCGTGTCTGGATGCCCGAGGCCGAGCGGGTGGAATGGCTTCAGGGCGATCAGGCCCTGCTGATGGAGACACCCCACCATCCCTGGCTGTTCGAGCAGGAGCTGGGGCACGATCCCGGCTCCAGTTACCGGGTGCGGGTGCTGCGCGGCGGCATCCAGCATGAGCAGCACGATCCCTGGGGCTTCCGCCAGGAATGGATGGGCGATCTGGATCGCCATCTGTTCGCCCAGGGCAACCATCACCACATCTGGCAGCGCATGGGCGCCCATGTGGTTGAGCGCGATGGGGTGGTCGGCGTGCAGTTCTGCTTGTGGGCTCCGAATGCCCGCAGCGTGGCGGTGCTGGGTGACTTCAACAGCTGGGACGGCCGCCACCATCCGATGCAGAGCCGCATGGGGGGCTGCTGGGAGCTCTTCATTCCGGGGCTCAAGCCCGGCACCATCTACAAATACGAGGTGCGCAGCCAGCATGGGCACTGCTATCAGAAAAGTGATCCCTACGCGTTCCAGGCGGAGGTGCGCCCCAACCACGGCTCGATCGTGGCGCGGCTCGAGGGATACAGCTGGAGCGACAGCGCCTGGATGCAGCAGCGTGACGCCCGCAATCCTCTCGATCAGCCCATCTCTGTTTACGAGATGCATCTGGGCAGCTGGATGCATGCCAGCGCCGATGAGCCCTACATCGAGCCCGACGGCACCCCCAGGCCTCCGGTGCCGGCTGCCGATCTCAAGCCCGGCGCTCGCCTGCTCACCTATCAGGAGCTGGCCGATCGGCTGATTCCCTACATCAAAGCCCGCGGGTTCACCCACATCGAGCTGCTGCCGATCTCGGAGCACCCCTTCGATGGCTCCTGGGGGTATCAGGTCACCGGCTGGTATGCGCCCACCAGCCGTCACGGCACGCCGGATGAATTCCGCGCCTTTGTGGATCGCTGCCATGCCGAGGGCATCGGCGTGATCCTCGATTGGGTGCCCGGTCACTTCCCCAAGGATGCCCATGGCCTCGCCTTCTTTGATGGCGATCACCTCTATGAGCACGCCGATCCCCGCATCGGCGAACACAAGGAGTGGGGCACGCTGATCTTCAACTACAGCCGCAATGAGGTGCGCAACTTCCTGGTTGCCAACCTCGTTTTCTGGTTCGAGCAGTTCCACATCGATGGCATCCGGGTCGACGCGGTGGCCTCGATGCTCTATCGCGATTACCTGCGCCCCGACGGCGAGTGGCTGGCCAATGAGCACGGCGGCCGCGAGAACACCGAGGCCGTGCGCTTCCTGCAGCAGGCCAACCACGTGCTGTTCGAGCATTTCCCTGGTGCCCTCTCGATCGCGGAGGAATCCACCACCTGGCCCCTGGTGACCCAGCCCACCGACATCGGCGGCCTCGGCTTCAACCTCAAGTGGAACATGGGCTGGATGCACGACATGCTCGATTACTTCGAGCTGGATCCCTGGTTCCGTCAGTTCCATCAGAACAACGTCACCTTCTCGATCTGGTACGCCTTCACCGAAAACTTCATGCTCGCCCTGAGCCATGATGAAGTGGTGCATGGCAAGAGCAATCTGCTCCATAAGATGCCGGGCGATGATTGGCAGAAGTTCGCCAATGTGCGTGCCCTGCTCGCCTACATGTGGACCCACCCCGGCAAGAAGACGATCTTCATGGGTATGGAATTCGGCCAGCGCGCCGAGTGGAATGTGTGGGGTGATCTGCAGTGGGATCTGCTCCAGTACGAGCCCCACCTAGCGCTGCAGCGGATGATCGATGATCTCAATGCTTTCTACAAGCAGGAGCCGGCGCTCTGGGGCGATGACTTCAGTCAGTACGGTTTTCAGTGGATCGATTGCAACGACACCAGCAATTCGGTGATCAGCTTCATGCGCCGGGAAGGCAACACCGGCCGCTGGCTGGTGGTGGTGGCCAACTTCACACCCCAGAGCCATGGGCAGTACCGCATCGGTGTGCCATTGGCCGGCTTCTACGAGGAGGCCTTCAACACCGACAGCAGCCGTTACGGCGGCAGCAATCTCGGCAATCTGGGTGGCAAGTTCACCGATGAATGGGGCATCCACGGCTACGAGCATTCGCTCGACCTCTGCCTGCCGCCCCTGAGCGTGCTGGTGTTCCGCCGCGATGAGAAGCGCAGCCTTGAGCTGGCGGCTGCCACCAGCGCTGAGTCCACCGAGGCCTGACCCCCACGGGCTCGTTCCCGCAGCCCCCGCCGGCTGCGGGCCGATTCACATCGGCGGATCGATTCCGAGGCTGGCGAAGCGCTCCACGATCGCCAGCCGCAGGTCGGCGGTGACTCCGCCGGCGATCAGGGGATCGGGCACCGAATAACTCACCGTGTAGCTGTAGATCTCGGGTCCGAAGGCCTGCAGTTTGGCGCTGGAAGCGGGGATGTCCATGACCTGGGGATGGGCCTGGGCGATCTCTTTCAGCAGCGTGATGATCTGATCCGGTGGCCACTGGCGGCTCAACGCCAGCGTGATGCTGGCCCGCCGCATGCGATCGCTGCGGGTGTAGGTGGTGGTGGCGGTGGTGAAGAAGTTCTGGTTCGGCACCACCAGCTCGGCGTTGTCGCTGCTGCGCAGCAGCACCGTGGCCCGCGGGCCGAGGCGATGCACCTCGCACACCTCACCGTCGTGCAGGAGCACCTCGCCTGGCCGCACGGATCCCTCCATCAGCAGCCACAGGCCACTCACCATGTTCGAGAACACCTCCTTGATGCCGAATCCCAGGCCTACGGAGAGGCCGCCGGCGACCGCCAGCACACCGGTCTGGTTGATGCCGAGGCTGCTCATCGCCCAGATCACCCCCAGCGTCATCAGCACATAGCGCAGGATCTGCTCCACCGCTCCGCGGCTGCCCTCCTGCAGATTCAGCAGGCGTTTCAGCAGGTGGCTCACCCAGGCCGCCGGCAGCGCCAGGCCCACCAGCAGCAGGTACAGCACCAGCAGCACACGGCACAGCTGGCCGAGGTTGATGACGCTGCCGAACCAGGTGCCCAGCGAAGCGGCCGCGAAATCCTGCAAGCTGCCCAGCGCATCGAGCACCGTGATCACCACATACAGGAACAACAGCGGCCGCAGCAGGCGGCTCACCAGCTCATGGCGTGATGTCTGGTTCAGCCATCGCCGCATCAGAGTGGTCTCCAGCAGCGACAACAGCACCCAGAGGAGGCTGAACTGGAGCCCCAGCAGCACCAGGCCGGCCCGTTGCTGCGTCACCGTCAGCACCAGGGCCAGCAACAGTTCTCCCAGCAGCAGCAGCGCCCGCAGGGGCAACCGGCTCTGCAGCCTGCGGGCAGCCGCCGGCCACAGGCGCGGCAGATAGGCCAGCGTCAGCATCAGGGCCAGCAAGGGCAGCAGCTGCAACTGCACCGGCGGGCGCTGCAGGTAGGACCACCAGCCCAGGATCTCGTCGCGGATCAGGTTCATGGCCGCCGTCGCCCGAGTTGCTGCAGCATCTCGCTGCCCTCATCGGGGGTGAGGATGCCCTCCATGACTTGATTGACGATCGATTCCAGGCTGGGCAGCACCCGCTCCACCGCATCCTGGGAGTAGCTGATGGCGCCTTTCCAGGCGGTCTGGCGGAATTGCGACAGCGCCGTGGCCATGGCGGCCAGTTGACCGGAACTGGCCACGGGAATGGGCACGTAGCGGTTGGCGGGGATCGTGTAGCGGCCGCTGAGGGTGATCTCCCGCTGCAGGATGGGATCCAGGCTCAGCTCCGCCAGCGCTAGAGCCAGCCGCCGTTGGTCGGCCGAGGAATCGGTGCCCAGCGCCCAGATCCGGTTCGAGAGGAAGGGGCTCGGCGGTCCCTGGGGACCTCCGGGGAGCGGCGCCACGCCAAGGCGATGGCCCATGGTGCGGTTGAGCCGCGCCAGCACAGGGCTGAAGCAGGGAATCCAGGCGAGCCGCCCCGATTCGAGGCCCAGGGTGAGATCCTGCGGTCCGTTGGCCACATCCACCCGTCCCTGCAGGGAGCTCTGCCGCAGCCACACCAGCCAGCGCTGCAGGTCCTGCCTCTGGCTGATTTGCGGAATCCTGGCGCCGGGATCGGAGGGCAGCAGGATCGGATGCAGGGCGTCGCTGGCCCCCAGTCCCCCCGCCGTCCAGTAGAGACCGGTGGGATCCACCGACAGACCCACGGGATTGCCGGCGGCCGCCACGGCCAGCAGTTCGCTGAGGCTGGTCGGCGGTTGGCTGATCCGCCGGCGGTCGTAACAGGCCAGGGTGATCTCGGCGAAGATCGGCAAGCCCGCCAGGGCCTGCCCGGAACGAGCTCGCCTGAGCAGATAGGGGTTGACCTGGGCAAGGGTGCGCTGCAGCCCCCGATCCTGTTGGGGTAGTGGATCCACGAGCCCCTGCTGCAGCAGGGAGATCGCCTTGGGGGCATGGATCAGCAGCAGATCCGGTCCGAGACCGCGGCTTTGACTGAGCCGCAGGCGTTGCTCCACCTTGCCCTCCGAGACCGTGGAGATCTCCACGGTCACCTCGGGATGGAGCTTCCGGAACGCCGACAGCAGGGCGGTCTCGGGCAGGGCATCATGGTAAAAGGAGTTGTACCACTCCATCCGGGCATTGGGCACCACCACCACGTGAAGGGTCGTGGGCGTTCTGTACCTGCCGCTGCAACCGTTGAGCAGCAACAGCAGGGCCGCTGCCAGCCCCCCGGTGCAACTCGTGAACCGCCTCGAGCCACCGTGCTGCCTGGCCTTCCGCTTGTTGCGGCTCCACCAGCTGGGGCGGGTGCTGCTCTGCTCTCCGGGACGGTGCAGCGTTCTGGCCGATGCGCGGTCCCATTCTGGGGGCCTGTTCATGCCGGTGCATGGGATCGTCCGCAGGCGTGTGGAAGGCCTCCTGTCCGCTGATGAAGCCCAGACCGGTCGTCGCAGGACGCTCGGCTAAGTTGCCGCTTCACTCCTGAACGCCGTCCATGGCTGATGTCGCTCCTCTGCTGCTGCGCGCCGCCCGAGGCGAGCAGGTGGAGCGTCCGCCGGTGTGGATGATGCGCCAGGCCGGTCGCTACATGAAGGTCTACCGCGATCTGCGGGATCGGCACCCCGGCTTCCGGGAGCGCTCCGAGAACCCCGATCTCTCCTACGAGATCTCGATGCAGCCCTTCCGCGCCTTCCGGCCCGATGGCGTGATCCTCTTCTCCGACATCCTCACGCCGCTGCCGGGGATGGGGATTGACTTCGACATCATCGAGAGCAAGGGTCCGATCATTCAGGATCCGATCCGGGCGATCGAGCAGGTGGAGGCCCTGCGGCCTCTGCAGCCGGCGGAATCCATGCCGTTCGTGGGGGAGGTGCTCACCCGCCTTCGCCAATCGGTGGGCAATGAGGCTGCGGTGCTCGGCTTCGTCGGCGCCCCCTGGACCCTGGCCGCTTACGTGGTGGAAGGCAAGAGCAGCAAGAACTACGCGGTGATCAAGGCGATGGCCTTCCGCGAGCCTGCTCTGCTGCATCGCCTGCTCGATCATTTCGCCACATCGATCGCCACCTACCTGCGCTACCAGATCGATTCCGGTGCCCAGGTGGTGCAGATGTTCGACTCCTGGGCAGGCCAGCTGAGCCCGATCGATTACGACACCTTCGCGGCTCCGTATCAGAAGAAAGTGGTGGATCTGGTCAAACAGACCCACCCCGATACGCCCTTCATCCTCTACATCTCCGGCAGCGCCGGTGTGATCGAGCGCATGGCCAGCACCGGCGTCGACATCGTGTCGCTGGACTGGACCGTGGACATGGCCGAAGGCCTGGCGCGCCTGCCGGGGCATGTCGGCGTGCAGGGCAATGTGGACCCGGGGCTGTTGTTCGGCAGCCAGGAGGCGATCCGCGAGCGGATCGATGACACCGTGCGCAAGGCCCGGGGCCGGAAGCACATCCTCAACCTCGGTCATGGCATCCTGCCCGGCACACCGGAGGAGAACGGTCAGTTCTTCTTCGAGGCGGGCAAAAGCGTGATGGATCGTCTCGGAGCCCTGGCTTGAGTGCCACGGCGCCGCAGGCCGGCACCAGGCCGGCCCGGATCCTGATCACCGGGGCATCGGGCTGCGTCGGTCAGCACATTGCGGCGCTGCTGCTGCGCGAGACCGAGGCCCAGCTGCTGTTGTGGTTGCGGGATCCCGCCAAGCTCACCGCCGTACCGGCCGACCATCCCAGGATCACGCTGCTGGTGGGTGATCTGCGTGAGGTGGAGCCCCATCGCGATCAGATCGCCTCCGCCACCCGCATCATCCACACCGCCACGGCCTGGGGAGATCCGGAGCGGGCGCTTGCGGTGAATGTGGTGGCGGTCAAGGCCATGCTCGCCGCCGCCGATCCGGCCGTGCTCGAGCAGGTGGTGTACTTCTCCACCGCCAGCATCCTGGATCGCCATCTGGAGCTGTTGAGCGAGGCACAGACCTACGGCACCGAGTACATCCAGACCAAGGCCCAGTGCCTGCAGGAGCTGGAACGCCATCCCCTCGCTCCGCGGATCGTTGCCGTCTTCCCCACCCTGGTGTTCGGCGGTCGCATCGATGGCGGCAGCCCCTACCCCACCAGCTACCTCACCGCCGGTTTGCTGGAGGCCGTGCGCTGGCTGTGGCTGGCCCGCTGGCTGCGGGCCGATGCCTCCTTCCACTTCATCCATGCCGCTGACATTGCCCAGGTGTGCATGCAGCTGGCCACCCATCCGCACCAGGCCAATCCCGATCCCGCTGGCAACCCGATCCGCCGGCTGGTGATGGGCCAGCCTCGCCAGACTGTGAATGGCACCGTGCGCACGCTCTGCCGCTGGCGGTCCAGCTGGTTTCCGCCGATCGGCATCGACCTGCAGGGCTGGCTGATCGAGCTGCTGATCCGGCTGCTGCGGATCGAGATGCTGCCCTGGGACCGCTTCTCGGTGCGCCAGCGCCATTTCGTGCACGATCCGGTCACCGCACCTGAGACCTTCGGGCTGGTGAGCCAGGCCCCCACGCTTGATGCCGTGCTGGAGCAGGCCGGCGTTCCCCGTCGCGGCCGCCTGCCTGGCTGAGGCTCTGGCGTTGCCCTCCGGCCGCCCCTGCGTAACAGCTTGGTTACAGGGTTTGTCGCGATCGGGCTCAGGGGCTGCGATCAACCCGGCCTGCCCCCTAGTTTGGCCGGGTTGAGGTGGTTCAAGAACCACCGACCGCTTCAGCCTCCGCCCCTTCCTGCGGCCTCTCATGCACCGTCTTCTCTCTCTGATCGCTCTCTGCCTGGCGCTGGTCTTCGGTGCCGCTCCGAGCTTCGCTGCCGATACGGCCCACGGTGGTCAGATCTTCTCCGCCAACTGCGCTGCCTGTCACATGGGCGGCGGCAATGTCGTCAATGCCGAGCGCACCCTCAAGAAGGACGCTCTCGAGGCCTATCTGGCCAACTACAGCGCTGGCCATGAAGCTGCCATCGTCACCCAGGTCACCAATGGCAAGAACGCCATGCCTGCCTTTGGCGGCAAGCTGAGCGCCACCGACATCGACGATGTCGCTGCTTACGTCGAGTCCCAGGCCAACGCCGGTTGGTCCTGATCAACGCTCACCGGATCCACGGCGAGATCGGATACCCCCGGCCCTGACCCGGGGGTTTTTTGTGGCAGCCGGTGACTCCGCTGCAATCCGCAGCTGCAGTCGGCTCAGCTCTCCGGATCGAGCAGCCGGCGCCTGTCCAACACGGCCAGATAGAGATCTTCCGGCACCTCGCGGATGTCGTATTCGGAAGGCAGCACCCCATGCACGTGCTGATGCACCGCCAGCCAGCAGTTCCGCTGCGGATCGGCCCCGCTGGCATCAAAGCTGCGCGAGCTTTCCACGAGTTGGTCAAGCAGCTGGGGATCGGCGGCTGAAAAGCGCATCACATCACGGCACACTGGGCCCAGTCAGGCTGAACGCGCATCATGACCGGGTCAGTGCCCCTGAGAAAAGAGCCCTGCTTCGTTCCAGGCGCCCGGGTTCACCGCTCCCCCGTGGCGCTGATCGTGCTGCTCGGGGGCTGCGCGTTGCTCGGTGCCGGCTCGCTGCGGGCCCAGCAGAGCCCCTCGCCCAACCAGCCGGTGGCCATTCCTGATCAGGTGCGCCTGCAGCGGGCCTGCCCCCTGATCGTGCCCCAGAAGGATTTCGCGCTGCAGCCGCTGCGCATTCCGCCCGCCCAGGTGCCGATGAAGAACGCCATGGGCTGCCTTTCCCCGGCGGATGCGATCTATGGCCCCGATGGCTGTCCGGCCAAGCTCTGCGGCAAGGGCGCCGGCACCATGCCTCTGCCGGCCCGCTGAGCTCGCTGGCTGTTCCATGCCCACTGTCCGGAGCACAGGATCGGCTGCGCAGGAACGGCTAATGGCGTCGATTGCCACCAAACTGGGGGCAGTCGTTGCTTCTCTTGTGATCGCATCTCGCGCGGGTCTGTCCCCCCGTTTCAAGCGCTGGGTCCAGCGTGCCTTTGCGGTGGCCCTGCTGGTGAGCGCACCTGCCTTGGCGCAGGTGAGCGGCTCCAATGTGCGGGCGGTGAATGTGGCCCGTCAGTGGGCGATCACCACCAATGGAGGCCTGTCGGTCTACCGACCTGCGGCCTGCATGTTCGAAACCGGCAACGGAGGTGGCTCCTGCCTGCAGCAGGTGAACGACCAGGGCTACTTCTTCCGTTTCCTGGGAGGCCCCCCCGGCTGGCAGCAGCAGGGCCGCTCCGCCACGGTGGAGACGGCCATCCAGATCTCCCCGGATGGGCGCAGCGTCGTCAACGTCTCCTACAACGGCTCGCCCCGCTGAGTGGCCATGGCCATCGGCGTTCTGGCTAAGGCGCCTGCCATCGCTCGCAATCAGCTGATGCAATGGCACCTGCCGGTGCGGCAAACCCGCCAAGCCGATACGGCCTGGTCACCATGGGTGAGGCAGACCGTATCCATCGGTTCGGTTCACCCCGCGGGATGATCCGGCCAACCGGCATACGGTCTGGTCAGTCGAGATCCGGGAGAGCCCCATGCATCCCACCGCCGAACTGTTCACCGAGAAGGCCTGGGCGTCGATCGTGGCGGCCCAGCAGCTGGCTTTGCAGAAGCGCCAGCAACAGATGGAGAGCGAGCATCTCTTCGCCTCTCTGTTGGCCCAGCAGGGGTTGGCCGGTCGCATCCTCGAGAAGGCCGGTGTGGATGTCGGCAACCTCAGCCAGCGGCTGGATGCGTTCATCGGCGGTCAGCCGAGCCTGGCCAGCACGCCCCAGAACGTCTATCTGGGCAAGGGACTCAATTCCGTGCTCGACCAGGCTGATGCGCTCAAACAGAGCTACGGCGACAGCTACATCGCCATCGAGCACCTGCTGCTGGCGCTGGCGATCGATGACCGCTGCGGCAAGCAGCTGCTGTCGCAGCTTGGCGTCACCGCCGACAAACTCAAGGATGCCGTCACCGCGATCCGCGGTTCCCAGAACGTGACCGACCAGAATCCCGAAGGCACCTACGAGTCGCTGGAGAAGTACGGCCGCGATCTCACCCAGGCTGCCCGAGACGGCAAGCTCGATCCGGTGATCGGTCGCGACGAGGAGATCCGCCGCACGATTCAGATCCTCAGCCGCCGCACCAAGAACAACCCCGTGCTGATCGGCGAACCCGGTGTCGGCAAGACGGCGATCGTGGAGGGGCTGGCTCAGCGCATCGTCAATGGCGATGTGCCTCAGGCCCTGCAGAACCGGCAGCTGATCGCCCTCGACATGGGTGCCCTGATCGCCGGGGCCAAGTACCGCGGTGAATTCGAAGAGCGGCTCAAGGCCGTGCTCAAGGAGGTCACCGCCTCCGAGGGCCAGATCGTGCTGTTCATCGATGAGATCCACACCGTGGTGGGAGCCGGTGCCACCGGCGGCGCCATGGATGCCAGCAACCTGCTCAAACCGATGCTGGCCCGCGGCGAGCTGCGCTGCATCGGCGCCACCACGCTCGATGAGCACCGCCAGCACATCGAGAAGGACCCGGCCCTGGAGCGTCGCTTCCAGCAGGTGTTCGTGGATCAGCCCACGGTGGAGGACACGATCTCGATCCTGCGGGGTCTCAAGGAGCGCTATGAGGTGCACCACGGCGTGCGCATCGCCGACAACGCCCTGGTGGCGGCGGCGGTGCTCTCCAGTCGCTACATCGCCGATCGCTTCCTGCCGGACAAGGCGATCGATCTGGTGGATGAGTCGGCCGCCCGCCTGAAGATGGAGATCACCTCCAAGCCGGAGCAGATCGATGAACTCGATCGCCGCATCCTGCAGCTGGAGATGGAGAAGCTCTCGCTCGGTCGTGAATCCGACGCCGCCAGTCGCGATCGCTTGGAGCGGCTCGAGCGCGAGCTGGCCGATCTGAGCGAGCAGCAGAGCACCCTCAATGCCCAGTGGCAGCAGGAGAAGGGTTCGATCGAGCAGCTCAGCGCTATCAAGGAGGAGATCGAGCAGGTGCAGCTGCAGATCGAGCAGGCCAAGCGCAGCTATGACCTCAACAAGGCCGCCGAGCTCGAATACGGCACCCTGGCCTCGCTGCACAAGCAACTGGCCGCCAAGGAGGAGGCCCTGGCCGCCGGTGGCGAGAAGACGCTGCTGCGCGAGGAGGTCACCGAGGACGACATCGCCGAGGTGATCGCCAAGTGGACCGGGATCCCGGTGGCCAAGCTGGTGCAGAGCGAGATGGAGAAGCTGCTCCATCTCGAGGATGAGCTGCACACCCGTGTGATCGGCCAGCAGGAGGCCGTCACGGCGGTGGCGGATGCGATCCAGCGTTCCCGCGCCGGACTGTCCGATCCCCACCGGCCGATCGCCAGTTTTCTCTTCCTCGGTCCCACCGGCGTCGGCAAGACGGAGCTCTCCAAGGCACTGGCTTCGCAGCTGTTCGACAGCGAGGAGGCGATGGTGCGCATCGACATGTCCGAGTACATGGAGAAGCACGCTGTCAGCCGCCTGATCGGAGCGCCTCCGGGCTATGTCGGCTACGAGGAAGGCGGCCAGCTCACCGAAGCGGTGCGGCGCCGGCCCTATGCGGTGATCCTGTTCGACGAGGTGGAGAAGGCCCACCCCGATGTGTTCAACGTGATGCTGCAGATCCTCGATGACGGCCGCGTCACCGATGGCCAGGGCCGCACCGTGGATTTCACCAACACCGTGCTGATCCTCACCAGCAACATCGGCAGCAGCTCGATCCTCGATCTGGCGGGGGATCCCTCGCGCCATGGCGAGATGCAGGCCCGGGTGAATGACGCCCTGCGGGCCCACTTCCGCCCGGAATTCCTCAACCGCCTGGATGAGTCGATCATCTTCCACAGCCTCAAGGCTGAGGAGCTGCGGCAGATCGTGGAGCTGCAGGTGCGTCGCCTGGCCAGGCGCCTGGAGGAGCGCAAGCTCACCCTGCAGCTGCATCCCGAAGCACTCGACTGGCTCGCCGGCGTGGGCTACGACCCGGTGTATGGCGCCAGACCGCTCAAGCGGGCCATTCAGCGCGAACTGGAGACCCCGATCGCCAAGGGCATCCTGGCCGGACGTTTCATCGATGGATCCACGATCAATGTGTCCGTCGAGAACGAGCGACTTGAGTTTCAGGCTCTCGATCCCAGCCGCCTTCCGGCACTGGTGTGAATGCAGCCCGTGAAGGCGGATCAGGCCCTGCCGATCAGACGATAGGGAGGGCCTTCCTGCTGGATTGGCAGATCTGCTTGGCAGTCAGAACGGCTGGGGGATCAGGGCATCGATCCGCCGGGCCAGGGCCACATCCAGATCCGAGAGACCGCCGGTGTCGTGGGTGGTGAGGGCGATGCTCACCCGGTTCCAGACGTTGCTCCATTCCGGATGATGCCCCAGCTGCTCAGCAGCCAGAGCAACCCGGCTCATGAACCCGAAGGCTTCGGAGAAGTCCTGGAAACAGAACTCCCGCTGAAGGCGGACCCCCTCGCGCTGCCAAAGAGGCAGATCCGAAGTCAGGGCTTCGATCTGATCTGCTGTCAGGGATTGCGCGGCCATGGTCTGTGCTGATCGAAAGGCTCAGGCCGGGGCGGGCAGAGCAGACGCAGCCAGAATCGGGCTGAAGCGCTCCTTCTCCGGAATGGCTGTGAATTCAGCCACGACAGCCCTGAGCTCATCGCCGTCGAGCGTTTCCTTTTCGATCAGCATGTCCACAAGCCGGTCCATGCAGACCCGCTGGCTCGCCACCAGCGCAACGGTGTCGCGGTAGCAGGTCTGCACGATCTCGCGCACGGCGGCATCGATGCGGCTGGCCTGGGCATCGGAGCCATCGGAGCGGGTCATCAGATCGCGGCCCAGGAACACCTCCTGATTGCCGGCCTCGAGCGAAAGCTGGCCCAGCTCGCTCATGCCGAAACGGGTGACCATCTGGCGGGCAATCGAAGCCACCTGCTGGATGTCACCCCCGGCGCCGGTGGTCACCTCCGCGTGACCGAAGACCACATCCTCGGCAGCCCTGCCTCCCAGGGCGCCCATGATCCGGGCACGCAGCTGGGCGCGGCTGACGAGCATCTGCTCCTCATCGGGGGAAAACCAGGTGAGGCCCTGGGCCTGTCCGCGGGGAATCAGCGTCACCTTCTGCACAGGGTCATGGTCCTTGACCAGGGTGCCGACCAGGGCATGGCCAACTTCGTGATAGGCAATCAGGCGCTTGCTGCGGCCATCGGTGAGTGGCTTGCCTTCCATGCCGGCGATGACGCGGTCGACCGCATCGTCGATCTCAGAAAGGCTGATCGCCTCCTTGCGGCGGCGGGCGGTGAGGATCGCCGCCTCATTGAGCAGGTTGGCCAGATCGGCTCCGGTGAAGCCCGGGGTGCGTCGGGCGATCGTCTCGAGCGAGACCCCTTCAGCGAGCTTTTTGTTGCGGGAATGGACCGAGAGGATCGAGAGCCGGCCTTTGATGTCGGGCGCGTCCACGGTGACCTGACGATCGAAACGGCCGGGGCGCATCAGCGCCGAATCGAGCACATCAGGGCGGTTTGTGGCCGCGATGATGATGATGCCGCTGTTGCCCTCGAAGCCATCCATCTCGGTGAGCAGCTGGTTGAGGGTCTGCTCGCGCTCATCGTTCCCACCGCCGATGCCGGCGCCGCGTTGGCGGCCCACAGCATCGATCTCATCGATGAAGATCAGGCAGGGGCTGTTCTCCTTGGCCCGCTTGAACAGATCGCGCACGCGGCTGGCACCGACCCCGACGAACATCTCGACGAATTCGGAACCGGACAGGGAGAAGAAGGGAACCCCTGCCTCCCCGGCGATCGCTTTGGCGAGCAGGGTTTTACCGGTGCCAGGAGGGCCGACCAGCAGCACACCCTTGGGGATCTTGGCGCCGACGGAGGTGAAGCGTTCCGGAGTCTTGAGGAAGGTGACCACCTCCTGAAGATCCTGCTTGGCTTCTTCAACACCGGCGACATCCTCAAACTTGACGCCCGTCTGGGCTTCCATGGCGAAGCGGGCCTTGGTCTTGCCGAACTGCATCGCCTGGCCGGGACCACCGGGCATGCCATTGGAGCGTCTGGCCAGCAGCACCAGTGACCCGATCAGCAGCAGCGGGAACAGCAGGTTGCCCAGCAGCCCCAGGGCTGGAGGGGTGCTACGCGGAGGGTGGATGTCGAAGCTGATGCCCTGCTGCTTGAGGTTGTTGATCAGCTCCGGTGCCAGCCCGGGGAGGTCGACCCGCAGACGCTGCACCCGGTTGTCGAGATCCGGATCCACGGCTTCCACCACCGCGGTGCGTCCGCCATCGAACACGTCAACAGCTGTAACCCGGCCTGCTTCCACATAATCGAGGAAGCGGCCGTAGCTCATGCGGGCCACGGCGGCATTGCGCGGAGCCACTGTGGGGCCGGCGGCGCTGATCCGGTTCGGTCCGGATCCGATCAGTTGCCAACCCAGAAACAACGCGACGGCGATCGGCAGGGCCCACAGAGCAATCACGCGCCAGCGCTGGTTCATGGGATGAGAGTCAGGTTGACGAATTGTAAACGTCCTGCAGCGCTCACCGGCTGCGGAACGGCAGTCAGGTGCTTCAGCTGGCCTCGAGCCAGGGGGTGAAATCGGCGATGGCAGCAGGGCCGGCGCTGCTGGGCAGGGCGTCGGCTGGTTCCAGGCTCAGGTCTCTGGCGGGGCAGCTCTCGAGCAGCTCGGGCCCTCCCAGGCCATGGGTCCAGATCTCCACCTCGCTCATCGAGGGGCACTGAAAGCTCAGCATCTCGAACGGAAACACCACCCGCTCGAGAAAAAAGGCATCGGGGCCACAGCAGCGCAGGATGACCATTCGGTCCGAGGCATTGCGGTACACGCAATCCAGCGGGCTGGGGAGCTCCAAGTGGTGATCCTTCTGGGACAGGAATTTTCATTTACCCATTGAGCCCCCAGCCCTTTTGTGACCGTTGACACGCTTTGGTGTCCTGCTTCGGTTCTGCGGCCCGGGTTCAGAGGCTTCGCAGCGCCACGATCGGGTCGAGCCTGGCTGCACGCTGCGCCGGCACCACGCCGAAGAACAGACCGATCGAGCCCGACAGCAGCACCGTGCCCAGCACCGTGCCGGCCGCGATTGTGGCCGGCAGGGGAGTGACCAGAGCCACCAGGGTCACCGCTCCCACCCCTGCAGCGCTGCCCAGGGCACCCCCCGCAGCGGCGAGCACGATCGCTTCCACCAGGAACTGGAGCAGCACATCGCTGCTGCGTGCGCCCAGCGCCTTGCGCAGGCCGATCTCCTCGGTGCGCTCGCTGACCGACACCAGCATGATGTTCATAATCCCGATCCCTCCCACCAGCAGGGAGATGGCGCCGATGGCGGCCAGCATCAACGTGAGCCCGCCCGTGATCGTTCCCACAATGGTCTGGGCGTCCTTCTGAGAGCGCACCGCGAAGTCGTCATCCCGCAGGATTCGATGCCGCTGGCGCAACAGGTTGGTGATCTGGAAGTCGGCAGCACCGGCGCTGCGTTCATCCCGCGCTTCCACACTGATGAAACTGAGCACCACGCCGTAGGTGGGATCGCGCCCACTGAGGCGACTCACCATCGTGGTGAGAGGGATGTAGGCGGTTTCATCCTGGTTGGCACCGAAGACGGCCCCCTTGGCCGCCATCACCCCGATCACCTCGAAGGCCTGATCGCGGATGCGCACCTGGCGCCCGAGGGCCTCGCCTCCCGGCAGCAATTTGTCCCGCAGATCGGGGCCCAGCACCACCACATTGCGGGCGGCCCTGAGATCGCTTTCACTGAGAAAGCGTCCCTGGGCCACCTCGAAACTGCGCACCGGCAGGAATGCCGGGGTGACGCCGGAGACCGTGGCGGTGTTGGCCTGCGATCCCGCCTGCATCACCTCACTGAGCGTGATCTGGGGCGCCACCCGCCGCACGCTGGGCACCTGCTGGGCGATTGCTTCGGAATCCTCCAGCACCAGCGTCTTCGGCGATTCGATCCCCTGCCTGCGGGTGTCGTTGCGGCCGGGAACGATGAACAGCACGTTGGCCCCGAGCGTGCTGAGCTGGCTCTCCGCCAGGTTCTGGGCTCCCCGGCCGACCCCCACCAGGGTGATCACCGAGGCATTGCCGATCACGATGCCGAGCATGGTGAGCAGGCTGCGGGTGCGATGGGCGCGCAGCGTGCGCAGCGCCATCGCGGCCGTCTCCAGTGGGGGCAGCTTCGGGGCCATGCAGGCAGGCGATCCTCAGGGGCGGTGCCTAGAAGGATGGCGCGCTACCCGACTCCATGGGGCTGAGGGCTCCGCGGTGCACGATCCCCTCCTGGACGGAGAGGGTGATGATCTCCCCCTGGCGCAGTGAGGCGGTGGCGTTGCTCACCCCCACGATGGCGGGGATTCCCAGCCGCTCGGCGATCACTGCGGCGTGACTCTCGGCACCGTCCACCTCGGTGATCACCCCGCGGGAGCGGCGGATCGTCTCCAGATAGGCGGCGCTGGTTTCACGCACCACCAGGATCTCGCCGTTCTCCAGGGTGGCGGCTTCCTCGGGGCTGGACACCACCCGCACCTTGCCGTTCACCGAGCCGCTGCCGATGCCGAGCCCCCGGCCGAGCACGGCGGAGACCATGCCCACCCGCACCAGATCGGTGGAGCCGCTGACGCCTTCGAGCGTGCCCTGGGTCTGCACGACCAGATCGCCCTCGCGCAGCAATCCCATGCTCTGGGCGACGCCCATGGCCACGTTGAAGGTGCTGCCGCTGTTGACCTGGTCGGCCACCAGCAGGGGGTTGACCCCCCAGACCAGCTGCAGCTGCCTGGCGACCTGCACATCGCTGGTGATCGCCAGGATCGGGGTGCTGGGGCGGAACTTGCTGACATTGCGCGCCGTGGAACCGCTCTTGGTCAGCGGCAGGATCGCGGCGGCATTGAGGTTGCGGGCGATGCTGCTGACCGCCTGGCAGATGGCGTTGGGGATGGTGGTGGCCATGTGGCTGTCCAGCACCCGCTGGGGGTAGTCGCGCTCGATCCGGCGAGCGATCTGGGCCATGGTGGCCACCGCTTCGACCGGATAGTCGCCCACGGCGGTCTCGTTGGAGAGCATCACCGCGTCGGTGCCATCGAGGATGGCATTGGCCACATCACTCACCTCGGCACGGGTGGGCCGCGGGCAGGAGGCCATGGAATCGAGCATCTGGGTGGCGGTGATGATCGGGATACCCAGGCTGTTGGCCTTGCGGATCAGCTCCTTCTGCAGCAGGGGCACTTCCTCGGCGGGCATCTCCACGCCAAGGTCGCCGCGGGCGACCATCACCCCATCGCAGAGGGGAAGGATCTCGTCGATCGAATCGATCGCCTCGAATTTCTCGATCTTGGCGACCACCGGTGTCTCGTACCCGTGGCTGCGGATCAGCTCGCGGATCTCCTGCATGTCGGAGGGATTGCGCACGAAGCTGAGGGCCACCCAATCCACACCCTGCTGCAGTCCGAAGGCCAGATCGCGCCGGTCCTTGTCCGTGAGAGCCCGGATTGAGAGCTGCACGTCCGGGAAGTTCACCCCCTTGTTGTTGGAGAGCACGCCACCCACGGTGACCCTGCAGTGGAGCGTCTGGCCGGGCTGGTCCACCGACTCCACGAGCATCTCCACCCGGCCGTCATCCAGCAGGATGCGACTGCCTGCTGTCACCTCATCGGCCAGCCGGTCGTAGGTGACCGTGGCGATCTCCTGGTTGCAGCTCACCTCGCGGGAGGTGATGGTGAAGGGATCGTTCTTGGCCAGGGTGATCGGGCCGCCGGCGAAGCGTCCGAGGCGGATCTTGGGACCCTGAAGATCCTGGAGGATGCCGATGTGCACCCCGAGCTCATGGGCAACGGCCCGGATGGTGGCAATGCGGGTGGCGTGTTCGCTGTGATCCCCGTGGGAGAAGTTGAGCCGGAAGGTGGTGGCCCCGGCTTCGATCAGACGCCGCAACACCTCCGGAGATTCGGTGGCGGGTCCGATGGTGGCCACGATCTTGGTGCGACGCATGGGATCGCGCTCGGCCCTCAGCCGTGGATACTCAGGCGGAAACTACCATCCGGCCTTCGCTGCGCCCGCTTGCCATGGACCTGCGCACGTATCAGACCCGTGCCCGTGAGACAGCTCTTTACCCCCAGGTGGGTTCCAACCCGATCTATCCCACCCTGGGCCTCTGCGGCGAAGCCGGTGAGGTGGCCGACAAGGTGAAGAAGGTGATCCGCGACCGGCAGGGGATCTTCGATGCTGCCGTCATCGACGACCTGCGCCTGGAACTGGGGGATGTGCTCTGGTACGTCTCCCAGCTGGCCAGCGAGCTGGGGCTCGATCTCGACGCGATCGCCGAGGCCAATCTGAGCAAACTGGCCAGCCGCGCCGCCCGTAACGTGATCGGTGGCAGCGGAGATCGCCGGTGATTGCTCAGCTCCAGGCCCTGGCCGGTGCGATCCCGGCGCGGCGAGGCCTCCGGGATTGGATCCCTGGGCCATTCGCTTGGCTGAGGCACCTGGCCTTGGCCTCTCTCTGTCTGCTGCTGAGCCTCTGCCTGGGGAGTGGGCCGGCACTGGCGGCCGAGCTGCAGGTTTCCCAGGTGCGGCTGGAGCCCTGCCCCAGCGCCGATGCCGGCAGCCAGCCGGAGCTGCGCCGGCCGACCGGAGCCAGTTGCTACGCCCTGCGGGGCGAGGTGATCAACAAGGGCCGCCAGAGCGTGGTCGACACCGATGTCTTCGCCCTGATCCTCGACAGCAGCGATGAGCCGGTGCTGCCCAACCGCAGCCGGGTGGGATCGATCGGCGACGTCCCCCCCGGAACCTCTGATTTCGCGCTGCGCCTGGCGATCCCCGCCGGAACTCCCGGCCCCTTCCAGGTCCGCAACGTGCGGGCCCGCGGCTTTTCGGCTCCGGTGCGCAGCCGCGCTGCCGAGGGCGATGAACTGCTGCCGCTGGAGCGGGCTGTCGCCCCCTCGTGAACTGTGATCAGACCAGGGTGCTGGCAGCGCCCTGGATCAGGCTCTGAAGCAGCTGCAGGGCCAGGAAGGCGAGCAGTGCGGACAGATCGAGCCCACCCACCGGCGGAATCAGGCCGCGGAAGGCATTGAGATAGGGATCGGTGATCGCGCTCACCCCTGAGAGCACCGGATTGCTCCAGTCGAGGTTGGGGAACCAGCTCAACAGCACCCGCACCAGCAGCACAAGCAGATAGATGCTCACCGTCTGCGCCAGCACGGACAGCAGGAAGACGAGCGGGTTCATCGCAGGCATCGGCGTCAAGACAACAGGAATCAACCCGGCGGACCGGTCAGCGCCACAACTCTATGGAGCTCCGGGGCCCGGCGGAACGCCTGCACGGGATCAGGCCGCCTCGTCCCCGGCGTCGTCACTCAGTTCCAGTTGCAGCGGCGGGGGGGCCTGGCGCGGGAGCCGTGGTTCAAGGCCCTGCACGGCGAAGGTGCGATGGAATTTCTCGCTCAGGCTCAGCCAGTAGGAGCGGCCATCGCTCTGGCGCCGGCGCTCGATGAAGTCCTGAGCCAGCAGCTCCTTGATGTGGTCGTAGGCGCCCGATCCCCGCAGATCCACCAGCTCCGACTGCAGGATGCGCTGCTTGAGGGCGATCGTGGCGAGGGTGCGCAGGGTGGCCGTGGACAGGTCAACGGGAATCAGGGTCTGCACCAGATCCCCCAGGTCATCGCGCAGCTGCAGGCTGAAGCTCTGCCCGTCCTGGCGGATCTCCAGGGCCGTGTCCCGGTGGGCGTAGTCGGTCATCAGGGTGATCAGGGCCAGCTCCGCCTCCTGGCGGTCGATGGCGGCGATCTCGGCCAGCTCCGTCAGGGGAACGGGCCTGCCCTTGAGATAGAGGATCGCCTCCAGTTGGGCCGGCAGGGACAGCGAGCGCAGCGAGCGCGAGGAGGACTCGCCTGACGCTGGGGCGTTCAGGGGCTCGGCTGGCGTCGGGATGGCGGACTCGTCACTGACCATGGCGTGATTTCAGCAGAGCGATTGCACCCATGCCATGGCTGGATGGCCAGTCGAGCGGCTCCCCGTGGCGGGAGCTCAGGCGGAGAGCTGCTGCGCCAGGGCCGTCAGGGGAGGCCGTGCGGGGCTGACCTCTCCCAGGAACAGCTGATAGGCGGGATTCTCCGTTTCATTCCAGTGCTGATAGGGCAGCTCCTCGACGAACCGCTCCCAGGCGGTGAGCTCCGCCTCCGGCACCTGAACGCCGACCACGATGCGCCCGACATCGGCGCCGTGGTTGCGGTAATGGAAGATGCTGATGTTCCAGTTGGGGTGCAGGGCGCTGACGAAGGCCATCAGCGCACCGGGCCGCTCCGGGAACTCGAAGCGGTAGAGCTGCTCCCGCAGTGGCTGGGAAGAGCCGTTCACCCCACCCGGCAGCCGCCCACCCACCATGTGACACAGGTGCAGCTTGGCCAGTTCGTTGGCGCTGAGATCCAGGCAGGGGAAGCCCTCGCCTTCCAGGGTGGCGATCAGAGCCACCGTGTCGGCCTTGCCGCTGATCTGCACCCCGACGAAGATGTGTGCCCGCTGGGGATCGGCCAGCCGGTAGCTGAACTCGCTGAGGTTGTGCTGGCCCAGCAGACCGCAGAAGCGGCGCAGGTTGCCAGGGCCCTCCGGGATCTCGACAGCCAGCAGCGCTTCCCGCTCCTCACCCAGTTCTGCGCGCTCGGCCACGAACAGCAGCCGGTCGAAGTTCATGTTGGCGCCACAGGCGATCGCCACCAGCGTCTTTCCGCTCAGCCGGCGCGCCGTCACGTCCTTCTTCATGCCGGCCACGGCGAGGGCCCCGGCGGGCTCGAGGATCGAGCGGGTGTCCTCAAACACATCCTTGATGGCCGCGCAGATCTCATCGGTGTCCACGGTCACCATGGCGTCCACGTACTGGCGAGCCAGCTCGAAGGTCAGTTCCCCGACCTGGCGCACCGCCACCCCGTCGGCGAACAGCCCCACCTGCTCCAGCCGCACCCGCTGGCCTGTGGCCAGTGATCGCGTCATGGCATCGGCATCGACCGGCTCCACCCCGATCACCTGCACGCGGGGCCAGAGGCTTTTCACGTAGGCCGCCACCCCGGCGATCAGGCCGCCGCCGCCCACCGCCACATAGATGGCATCCGGGGGCTCGGAGCACTGCCTGAGGATCTCCAGGCCGATCGTGCCCTGTCCGGCGATCACCTCCGGGTCATCGAAAGGGTGAATGAAGGTGAGCTGGCGTTCGCACTCCAGCCGCCTGGCCTCCGCATAGGCCTCGTCATAGGTATCGCCATGCAGCACCACTTCGGCCCCGCGGGCTGCCACCGAACGCACCTTCATCCCCGGAGTGGTGACAGGCATCACGATCACCGCTTTGCAGCCCAGCCGACGGGCGGCCAGGGCTACGCCCTGGGCATGGTTGCCGGCGCTGGCGGCGATCACTCCTCTGCCGAGCTCCTCCTCACTGAGGTGCACCATGCGGTTGTAGGCACCCCTCAGCTTGAAACTGAACACCGGCTGGAGGTCTTCCCGCTTGAGCAGCACCTGGTTGTCAAGCCGGCGCGACAGGTTCGGGGCCGGATCGAGCGGTGTCTCGATCGCCACGTCGTAGACGCGGGCCCGCAGGATCCGCTGCAGATATGGACTCGCCAACGGGAAACTCCCGCTCCCAAATGGATTGGCGACGGATTCATTCATGCTTCGAGTCTGCCAATGAAGCTGCCGAATGGTCGCCGTTGCCTCCGATGCCCCAGGGGCAAGCCGTAGATTGCGGCATCAAGACGTCGAGCTGGCATGCATCCGAGCGAGCTGAGTCATCCCAATCAGCTGCACGGCCTCAGCGTCGCCGAGCTCGAAGCGGTCGCTCGCCAGATCCGCGACAAACACCTGGAGGTGGTCTCCACCAGCGGCGGGCACCTGGGCCCTGGCCTCGGCGTGGTGGAGCTCACCCTGGCTCTCTATCAGACCCTGGATCTCGACCACGACCGGGTGGTCTGGGATGTGGGGCACCAGGCCTATCCCCATAAGTTGATCACCGGCCGCTGGAACAGCTTCCACACGCTTCGCCAGAAGGATGGCGTCGCCGGCTACCTCAAGCGCTGCGAAAGCCGCTTCGACCACTTCGGCGCCGGCCATGCCTCCACGTCGATCTCCGCCGCCCTGGGCATGGCCCTGGCCCGGGATCAGCGGGGTGAGAGCTTCAAGTGCGTCGCCGTGATCGGAGATGGCGCCCTCACCGGCGGCATGGCGCTCGAAGCCATCAACCATGCCGGCCACCTGCCCCGTACGCGGCTGCTCGTTGTCCTCAACGACAACGACATGTCGATCTCGCCTCCGGTGGGGGCGCTCTCGACCCATCTCAACCGCATGCGGCTGAGCAAGCCGGTGCAGTTCCTGCAGGGCAATGCCGAGGAGGCGATCCGCAGCCTTCCCTTCCTGCATGGTGAGCTGCCGGCTGAGCTGCAGAACCTCAAGGAAAGCCTGCGACGTCTGGCGGTTCCCAAGGTGGGCGCTGTGTTCGAGGAGCTGGGCTTCACGTACATGGGTCCCGTCGACGGCCATGACATCGGGGCGATGATCCGCACCTTCCAGGCGGCGCACCGCGAGGAGGGCCCGGTGCTGGTGCATGTGGCCACCACCAAGGGCAAGGGTTATGCCTATGCCGAAGCCGATCAGGTGGGCTACCACGCCCAGAGCGCCTTCGATCTGAGCACCGGCAAGGCCTACCCCTCCAGCAAGCCCAAGCCCCCCAGCTGGAGCAAGGTCTTCGGCCAGACCCTGGTGCAGATCTGCCAGCAGGACCCACGGGTGGTGGGCATCACCGCCGCCATGGCCACCGGCACCGGCCTCGATCTGCTGGAGAAAGCAGCTCCCAAGCAGTATTTCGATGTGGGCATCGCCGAGCAGCACGCCGTCACCATGGCGGCCGGCATGGCCTGCGAAGGCCTGCGGCCGGTCGTGGCCATCTACAGCACCTTCCTGCAGCGGGCCTACGACCAGCTGATCCACGACGTGGGCATTCAGAAGCTGCCCGTCACCTTCGTGCTGGACCGGGCCGGCATTGTCGGCGCCGATGGCCCCACCCACCAGGGCCAGTACGACATCAGCTATCTCCGCTGCGTGCCCAACTTCACGGTGATGGCCCCCAAGGACGAGGCCGAACTGCAACGGATGCTGGTCACCTCCATCGCCCATGACGGCCCCACGGCCATCCGTATTCCACGCGGTGAAGGGGAGGGTGTGCCGCTGATGGAGGAGGGCTGGCTGCCCCTGGAGATCGGGCGCGGCGAGCTGCTGGCAGATGGTGAGGATCTGGTGATCGTGGCCTACGGCTCGATGGTCTATCCCGCCATGGCCACCGCTGGATTGCTCCAGGAGCGGGGTGTGCGGGCCGCTGTGATCAATGCCCGCTTCCTTCGCCCCCTCGATGAGGCCCTGATCGCTCCGCTCGCCCGGCGCACCGGCCGGGTGGTCACCATGGAGGAGGGATGTCTGGCGGGCGGCTTCGGTGCCGCTGTGGTGGAAGCCCTCAGCGACCAGGAGGTTCTCGTGCCCGTGCTGCGCCTCGGTATTCCCGATGTGCTGGTGGATCACGCCACGCCCGATCAGAGCAAGACGACCCTGGGGCTGACGCCCCCCCGGATGGCCGAGCGCATCCTCGATCGCTTCCCCTCGGCCCTGGCCCGTCTGTCGCAGCAGGCGATCACGGTCTGAGTTCACTCGACACCGAGGTCCTGATCGTCGGAGCCGGGCCCTCGGGCGCCGAACTCGCCCGGCTTCTGGCCTGCGCTGGGGTTCAGGTGTTGCTGGTCGATCAACTCGCGGATCTGTCCCAGGCTGCCTTCAGCAGCGCTGCCCTGCCGCTGGACGCTGTGGAGCGTTTTGGCTTGCCGGCCTCGGTGGTCGCCCACCGCTGGAGCGGCTGGCAGCTGCATGGGCCCGGTGATGGCATCCGCCACTGGACGGCCGCTCGCCCCATGGGAGCTGTGCTGGATTTCGGCAAGCTGCGCCAGTGGTTGGTGGATCAGGCCCGTGGTTGGGGCGCCCGGGTGGAACTGGGCCTGCGGGCCATCCGCTGCGAGACGGAGGGAGCGGATTCCCTCTGCACCGTGCTGCGTGAACGCGGTGGGCGGCTGCGTCGCCTGTCCAGCTCCTGGGTGATCGATGCCAGCGGGCAGCAGCGAGCCCTGATCGGTGATCCAGCCACTCCGGCGGATCTGGTGAACGGCGTGGGGGTGGAGTGGCTGATGCGCGTGCCTCAGGATGTCTGGCTGCGCTGGAGCGGCAGCCTCAGTTTTTGTCTCGGTACCGACTGGGTTCCCCAGGGCTATGGCTGGCTGTTCCCGATGCAGCCCGGGGTGCTCAAGCTGGGGGTCTGCCGCCTGGAGGATGGGCGGCGGCGACAACCGCCCCTGGCGGTGCTGCAGCAGCGGTTGGTGGATCGCCTGCTGGCATCGTCCGGCGACCGGTGCACCGTGATCGACCGCCATGGGGGGCGCATCCGCAGCACGGTGCGGCGGCGTGAGGTCCACCGCCGCGGCCGGCTGATTGGCCTCGGTGATGCGGTGAGCACCGCCAACCTGCTCGGTGGCGAGGGGATCCGCCATGCGCTCACCAGCAGCCGGGTGCTGGCCCCACTGCTGCTGCAGGCGCTCGATGCGGTCCGCTCAGATCCGTTGGCGGCCTATCCGGCACGGCTGCGGCGGAGCCTGGGGCCGCGATGGTCTCTCAGTGGCCGGCTGGCGCGGCGCACCTGGCTCGGTCTTGTCGACGAGCGGGCCGACCGGCGCCTGAGTGCGCTGCTCAGAGGGCTGGAGGGCTGCAGTGCAGACGATCTCTCAGCCCTGCTGTTCGACTATCGCTTCGAGCGCTATGGCCTGCGGGCCTTGCCCTACCTGCTTGGGCTTCGCTGAGCGGCGGCAGTCAGAGAACGCCGCGGGAGGCCAGGCCCTGGATGGCGCCGATGCCGAGGATGTGGCCGAGTGCGGTGGTGCCCAGCATGGCGCCGTGGCTGAAGCCGCCGAACAGGGCGGAGCTGGGCAGCTGCAGGCCGACGTTGGGCTGCTTGATCGTGGCCTTGCCGATCGCGATGGCGATCACATTGCAGAGGATCATCACCAGACCCACCTTGGGCGACCAGGTGATGGTGGCGGGAGCCAGAGCCAGAAGCGGAGCGATCATGGTGCCGTTGCCTACGGCCCCATCTTCCGGGCAAGGCTTCGATCCTCGTCCCGCGACGGGGCGCATCGTTAGAACTGTTCACCGGAACGGCAGCGCCGGGAACGACGCTCACTCATCCTGCGCTCGGATGAAGCCCAGCACGATCAGCAGATTGCTGAGGGTGAGAAAGGCTTCCGCCGCTCCATGCAGCGGATCCACATCCGCCAGCTGCCGGCCCGTGATCCGCAGGGCGGCGATGGCCGCCACGATCGTGACCGCCACGAACAGCAGCGTCAGCTGGAAGCCGCGAAGCGCCAGCTTCGGGAAGGCTTTCACCCGCCCCGCCAGCAGCAGGAACAGCAGATAAGGCAGCAGCGACAGGATGAACAGCGGCGTCGGATCGATCGTCGCCAGGCGGCTCAGCAGGCTCGTGCCGAGGCTCATGGCTGTTCCGGACCGGGGCCGGCCGTGGCGCTTTCCTGCTGGCGCAGCAGCCCTGCAGCCGCAAGGGCCAGGGCCAGGTTGCCGAGGGTGGTCAGGCCCGCCTGAAACACCACCAGCCCGCGCAGGCTGTCGCTGTTGTCGAAGAGATGCCAGGTGCACGCCGCCATGGCGCTGCCGAGGGCGGGGACCATCGCCATGGCCAGCCAGCGCCAGCCACCTTCCTGCCGCTGACGTCCGTAATGCAGCACCGCGAGCATGGCCACCAGCCACTCGAGCACTGAGGTGATATGGATCCACCAGGTGCCGATGGAGAGAGCGTGCATCGTCGACCCAGGCGTGGCCCGTAATGTAAGGAGCCGTGATCTGCGGCTGCCGTGCGCTCCCGCCCCACAGCCGCATCCCCAGGGCGTGTTCTGCTCTGCGGCTACTACGGCGAGCACAACCTCGGCGATGACGCTCTGCTGCAGGTGTTGCTCGCCCAGCTGCCTGATGGCTGGACGCCTGTCGTCACCGCCCATGATCAGACCCTGGTGCAGCAACGCTTTGCCGTCGAGACGGTGGATCGCCGCAGCCTGCGCCGTGTGCTGGCGGCCCTGGGCCGTTGCGATGCCCTGGTGCTCGGTGGAGGCAGCCTGCTGCAGGACGCCACCAGCCTCAACAGCCTGCTCTATTACGCGCTGCTGATTCTTCTGGCACGGATTCAGGGGCATCCTGTGCTGCTCTGGGGGCAGGGCCTCGGTCCCCTGCGGCGTCGCATCAGCCGCGTGCTCACCCGTCTGGTCCTGCCCCTTGCCACCGGCATCACCTGGCGCGATCAGGCCTCGGCCGCCCAGGCGGCCAGTTGGGGACTCGCAGCGAGCAGCGGCAGCGATCCCGTCTGGGCGCTGGATCCCCTCCCCTGGCGCGGCGAAGGCGGTCCGATCGTGCTCTGCTGGCGGCCGGTCCAGCGGTTGGCGCCGGCCGGTTGGCTGCCTTATCTCCAGGCGCTGGCGCAGTTGGCGGACAGGCTGGATCGGCCCGTTCTCTGGCTTCCCTTCCATCAGCACCAGGACAGTGATCTGCTGGATCAGCTGGCTTCTGCCGGCCTGATCCCTGCAACCCTCAAGGCACGATCCCGTGTCATCGAGGCGGCTGATCCGTCGGAGGCGATGGCATGGTTCAGCTCCGCCTCGCTCGTGATCGCCATGCGGCTGCACGGCCTGATCCTGGCCGCCCTGGCCGGCAGCCCCTGCGCGGCGCTCAGTTATGACCCCAAGGTGGCCGCCGCCGCTGCTGCCCTGAGCTGCCCCTGGCACGATCTGGAGCTGTCTGCGCCACCGGATCTGGCCGATCAGTGGCTGGCTCTGGCGGATCGCGCCACGGATCCCGCTTCTCGGGAGCGACTGAGCGGGGAGACCGCTGTGCACCGGCTGCTGCTGCAGCGGCTGGATGCACTCAGGCCCGGCCAGCGACCAGGGAGCCATCCAGGTTGAGATCGGCCTGATCGATCCGGCGGCCACTGGTGTCCCAGGCCTGGATCCTGAGGCTGCTGGCATCGGCGCGGAAGGAGGCGAAGCCGTAGGTGCTGATGGCCACGGCACTGCGTGGTCCGGGAATCACGGGCCGCAGGGCTGCGCCGCCGTTGCCGACGCTCAGATACGTGGTGCCATCGATCGGGAGGCTGCGTTCGTAGTTGTGTTCATGGCCGTTGATGAACAACTGCACCCGGTGCCGTTGGAAATGGGGGGTGAGGCGGGCGATCGCCTCGGGGTTGTCCCCGTAGAAGCCTGAGGAGTGGATCGGGTGGTGGCCGACCACCACTTTCCATGGCGCCTGGCTCGCGGCCAGTGACTTCCGTAGCCAGGGCAGTTGAAACTGCCACTCGGCGTTGACGTTGGTGTCGATCATGAAGAACTCGACCGGGCCGCGCCGCACGCTGTACCACCGCCCTTTCATGCCGTAGCCGGGATAGGCCAGTTCTCCGTTGCCATTGTCCGTGCGGATGTCGTGGTTGCCGAGCACGGCGTGGAAGGGCACACCGGCCTGAAGCAGTTCCCGATAGGGCCGCTCAAAGGCCTCTTCGACTTTGCGGATGTCGCCGTCGTTGTAGATGTTGTCGCCGCCCATGATCACCAGATCGACGGGCTGACGTCGATTCAGGGCCGCCATGGCACTGCCGACGGCCCGTTGGTTGGCATCGCCGCTGCCGCTGTCAGCCGTGGCCATCCACTGAAGGACTGGCTTCTCCGCCACGGCAACAAGGGACTTCGCCGGGGCAGCAGCGGCTCGTCCTCCGCGCAGCAGCGGTGTGATGAGACTGCCCCCCCCGGCAAGGCCTAACCAGAGCAGCCGGCGGCGTGAGAGGCTCATCGTGGAGGGAGGGGTGTCGGGTGTTGCGGGCTGGCGACTGACGCTCAGCCGACCGATTCAACCTGCAAGCGCTCCAGTTCGGCGAGCACCTCGAGCGCATGTCCGGAGGGTCGCACGCCTGTCCAGCTGCGTCGGAGAACTCCCTGAGGATCGATCAGGAAGCTGTGGCGCAGGGAGAAGGGAGGCAGCCAGGAGCCATAGCGCTGGCTCACCTTGCCGCCTGGATCGGAGAGCAGCGTGTAGCGGAGCCCTTCGCTGCCGCAGAAGGCGGCATGATCCTCAGTCGAATCGGCACTGATGCCCACGATCTGAGCCTGGCACTGGGCGAATTGCGGCAGGGCCTTCTGGAAGCCGCGGGCCTCCAGGGTGCAGCCACTGGTGAAATCGCGCGGGTAGAAATACAGCACCAACCAGCTGCCGCGGAAATCGGCGAGGGATCGCTGCACCGGTTTGGTGCCTTCCACTTCGGTGCCATCCCCAGGATTGGACGCCGGTGCAATGCCCTCGAGGCTGAAATCCGGTGCGGCTGTATTGAGCTCGGGGAGAGTGCCGCCCAGGGCCAGTGAGGGCAGGGGGCGCCACAACAAGACCCCCAGACCGAGGCCCAGATCACGGAGCAGGGCGCGTCGGCTGAGGGTCACGTCTCAATCCTGGGACCAGGGGCCTCAGAGTTTGGCCAGATTGATGCCGAGCTCGCGGGCATAGGCGCCGAGGCCTTTCTTCTGAATCGTCTTCAGGGCCCGGGTGGAGACGCGCAGACGCACGAAGCGGTTGCCTTCGGCCCACCAGAGGCGGCGGTCCTGGAGGTTCACCTGCTGCAGCTTGTGGGTGCGCACGTGGGAGTGCGACACCGACATGCCGTTGTTGGCGCGCTTGCCGGTGAGCTTGCAGACCCGTGACATGGTTCGGCTTGACGAAAGGGCGATTCAACTGGAGCGTTCGCTGAACGCATGGCCAGCCCGTCACCTTATCAAAAGACCGTTTCCCTGCTGGTCTCAGTCCTCATCGGGGGCCGGCAGCCTTACGCCATCGGCGACGCTGAACCAACGTTCATCCGCGGCATCCCAGCCCACCTGGAGCGAGTCCGACAACTGGGTCTGGGCTGAGATCAACATCCGCAGGTCTCCGCGAGCGGTCTCCAGCCAGACGAGCTGCTGAGAACCGAGCCATTCCCGGCGCTGCACGCGGGCCGGCAATCCGTCTGCA
>JBAWXG010000030.1:0-29631 GCA_037144195.1 Synechococcus sp. ELA057 | reverse complement strand
CCGGGGTCGAGCGTGTCCGCCAGGGCGTGATTGAAGCTGCTGAACACGACGCAGCCACAGGCCAGAGCCTCGAGCGGCGGCAACCCGAAGCCCTCGCTGACGCCGCGGCCACGCCAGTAATCGGCGGAGTCATAGAGATAGACCGTGGCGGTGTTGAACAGCTCCACCAGGTCATCCACCCAGCCGCTCTGCACCTCCACCCGCAGGCCCCTGGCCCGCAGGGCGGGCACCAGCCGCTGGAGCACATAGGCGCTGCTCTTGCGCTGCTGCACCAGCACATCGATCGGCCGGCGGGCCGGTCCAGCCAGCGCCGCTGCGGCACCGGGCCGGGCACCCCGCTCCAGCCACTGGGGCTCCAGGGCATTGGGCACCAGGAACAGGGGGCTGCGCGGGCTGCGGTCCCCCCAGTGGCCCAGGGTGTTGCGGCTCACCGCCAGCACCGGCACCCCATCGGGCAGATCGAAGCCATAGCCACTGCTGTGGGCGTGATAGGCCACCGGCCTGCCCCTGAGCCGGCGCAGCAGCATCGGCACATCAAAGCCCCAGCTCACGACCCAGAGGGCCTCCCCTGGGCGAGCCTCCCCCCGTAGCAGGTCCTCCAGAAACGGATGCTCCGCTTCCCGCTGCCGGTAGGTCACCACCTGCACCGGCGCAATCCGGCTCACCAGACGGGCCGTCTGCAGCTCCACCAGCAGGCCACCGCAGCGGAACTTTCCGGTGGTACCGGGAACCAGGAAACGGACTGGGCCCAAGGGCATGGGGATCACTGGCCCGACTCTGGCTCAGAGCGGCCGCGGCGCCAGGCTGGCGGCCTGGCTCAGGCGGCCACCGCCTCGGTACTGCCGGCCCGCTGGCGCTTGGTGAGGAAGCCGAACAGCACCTTGCCGATGGCGGCGATCAGGTTGCCCTCCAGCTCCTGGAACATGGTCATGTTGCAGTGGAAGGCCTGGTTGGCCTCCTCGACGATGCGATCGGCCATGGCCTGATCGATCGGCAGGTTGTCGAGCACGCTGCGGTAATTGGCCTTGAAGCCCTTCTCATCGGGGATGGCATCGAACTCGTAGAACCGCAAGCCATCGTGCTCACCCAAGCTCATGGCCTTCTGGGCGATGTTCTTGAGAATCTGGCCGCCGGAGAGATCGCCGATGTAGCGGGTGTAGTGGTGACCCACCAGCAGCTCGGGAGCCTCCTTGGCCACCTGGCGGATGCGGGCCACATAGGCCTGAGCACCGGGAGTGGCCTGGATCTGGTGGCGCCAGCCAGCACCGAAATAGAAGGCCAGATCCTGCTCAAGGCTCTCGCGCCGGTTGAGCTCGGCGAAGCCGATAGGACCCACCACGGGATGATCCGCCAGGCGGCCGATCTCCTCTTCCATGGCGCTGTAGACGAACCACAGATCGGCGACCAGGGTCCGGTAGCTGGCCTTGTCGACCACCCCCTTGAGGAAGCAGCTCACAAAGCCGGTGTTCTCCGCCATGGTGTGGGCCTTCTTGGTCCCTTCACGCAGCTGGGAAGCCAGGGCTACAGGCATCGGTCCTCAAATCGGCACGGGCTGAGGAGCCACCGTAAGAGCAGCCGCGACCAGGCCGGGCGCAAGGTTGCGAAGGATTACGCCGGCTGCCGCTCAGGCCGCCTGCTCACGCGAGCCGCTCTCGGCGCCATCGAACAGATCGAACAGCTCACGGCAGATCTGCTGCAGGCTGTGCGTGATCTCAGCCTGGGGCAGGTGGGGACCTGAGGGCATCCAGTCCCCCAGGGTGGCCAGCCGCCAGCGCTCGGATTCATAGGTGAGCCCCCGGATCGTCACGCCCAGCAGCCGCGGTCGGCGCGGATCCGACGCCGCGGGGCGATCCAGCCGCAGCTGCACCAGCAGCGAGCGGCACTGCAGCCGGGGGCTCCAGCCGGGAAAATGGAACGACAGGTCGATCGATTCGCTCTCCTGAAACGCCCGGGTCTCGGGATCGTCGCGCCAGGGGGTGAGGTTGGCCCGGGCGGCGGGGAAGCGGACGCGGAACAGGCCGACGACCGAGGCGATGGCCTGGGCCAGCTCAAGGGATCGGGCCTGATCGGCGGCGTTCATGGGCCCCATGTTGCTGGCGGCCCCATCGAAGCGGGCCGCCGATGGG
This sequence comes from Synechococcus sp. ELA057, assembly GCA_037144195.1. Classification (GTDB taxonomy): domain Bacteria; phylum Cyanobacteriota; class Cyanobacteriia; order PCC-6307; family Cyanobiaceae; genus Cyanobium. The sequence goes on along the minus strand of JBAWXG010000030.1, from coordinate 27,505 downwards.
CACCTGCCGACACGGGGAGCCTCGGGGATCACAGCACATCGAGCCGACCCGGCGCCGATCACCGCAAACCTTGGGGTCCAGGACCGACACATAGGCTCAGCACTGGGATCTGTTCACGCTCAGGGATCTGTCTTCGCCATGGCCACCAGCTCTACGCAGTTCGAGAAGCTCACGCCTCCCACCAGCGGCACCGCCATCCGCTTCGAGAACGGCCAGCCGGTCGTGCCCAGCGATCCGATCATCCCCTTCATCCGCGGCGATGGCACGGGCGTGGACATCTGGCCCGCCACCCAGCGGGTGCTCGATGCAGCCGTGGCCAGGGCCTACGGCAGCGCCCGCCGCATCGAGTGGTTCAAGGTCTATGCCGGCGATGAAGCCTGCGACCTCTACGGCACCTATCAGTACCTCCCCCAGGACACCCTCACCGCCATCGAGCAGTACGGCGTGGCGATCAAGGGGCCGCTGACCACACCGATCGGCGGTGGCATCCGCTCGCTCAACGTCGCCCTGCGCCAGATCTTCGATCTGTACTGCTGCGTGCGCCCCTGCCGCTACTACGAGGGCACCCCCAGCCCCCACAAGCGGCCCCAGGACCTCGATGTGATCGTCTACCGCGAGAACACCGAGGACATCTACATGGGGATCGAGTGGGAGGCCAGCGATCCGGTGTGCATCGAGCTGCGCCGCCATCTCAACGAGGTGGTGATCCCGGCCAACGGCAAGCTCGGCAAACGCCAGATCCCCGAAGGTGCCGGCATCGGCATCAAGCCGGTGAGCAGACGCGGCAGCCAGCGCCACATCCGCAAGGCGATCCAGCACGCCCTGCGCCTGGAGGGAGACAAGCGCCACGTCACCCTGGTGCACAAGGGCAACATCATGAAGTTCACGGAGGGGGCCTTCCGCGACTGGGGCTATGAGCTGGCCACCAGCGAATTCCGCAGCGACTGCGTCACCGAGCGGGAGAGCTGGATCCTCGACAACCTTGAGCGCAATCCCGGCCTGAGCATCGAGGCCAATGCCCGCCTGGTCGATCCCGGCTACGACGCCCTCACCCCCGAGAAGAAAGAGGCGATCTGTGCGGAGGTGAAGGGTGTGCTCGAGGCCATCGGCGCCAGCCACGGCAACGGCCAGTGGAAGCGGATGGTGATGGTCGATGACCGCATCGCCGACAGCATCTTCCAGCAGATCCAGACCCGTCCGGCCGACTACTCGATCCTCGCCACGCTCAACCTCAACGGCGACTACATCTCCGATGCCGCCGCCGCCGTGGTGGGCGGCCTGGGCATGGCCCCAGGCGCCAACATCGGCGACAACGCCGCCATCTTCGAAGCCACCCACGGCACCGCTCCCAAGCACGCCGGCCTCGATCGCATCAACCCCGGCTCGGTGATCCTCAGCGGCGTGATGATGCTCGAATACATGGGCTGGCAGGAGGCTGCCGACCTGATCACCGCCGGCCTCAGCGCCGCCATCGCCAACAAGGAGGTCACCTACGACCTGGCCCGGCTGATGGAGCCCCGGGTGGAACCGGTGAGCTGCAGCGGCTTTGCCGAAGCGGTGATCCGCCACTTCGAGACAGCAGGCCAGCGGGATGACGAGGAGGAGATCGACCTCTGATCTCCCCCGGCTGCAGCGCACCGGAGCGGGCAGACTCTGCTGATGACGTCGTCAACTGCCCTGCCCGGCCTGCCTGCCGGTGTGACCGACCCCTGCGTGCACTGCGGCTTCTGCCTGCCCACCTGCGCCAGTTACCGGGTGCTGGGGACCGAGATGGATTCGCCCCGGGGCCGCATCCATGCGCTCAAGGCGATCGAAGCGGGCGAGCTGACACTCGATCCCACCGTCGCCGGCCATTTCGACAGCTGCCTGGGCTGCTTCGCCTGCGTCACCGCCTGCCCCTCGGGCGTGCGCTACGACCAGCTGATCGAAACCACCCGGCCCCAGCTCAACGCTCCGGAGCTGCGCAGTCCGGCAGAACGGGCCTTCCGCAGGCTGCTGTTCTCCCTGCTGCCCTACCCCAGGCGGCTGCGGGCGGTGCTGACGCCCCTGCGGGCCTACGCCGGCACCCCGCTGCAGCGCCTCTCCCGCCGGCTCGGGCTCACCAGGGCGCTGGGTCCCCAGCTCGAGGCCATGGAGCGGCTGCTGCCGCCATTGGCTCCTGAAGGGTTCGCTGATCGCTTCCCGGTGGTGGTGCCGGCGCTGGGCCAGCGGCGAGCGCGGGTGGGGCTGCTGCTGGGCTGCGTGCAGCGGGTGTTCGACCCTGGCGTGAACGCCGCGGCGGTGGCGGTGCTCAGCGCCAACGGCGTGGAGGTGGTGATCCCGCCGGACCAGGGCTGCTGCGGCGCCGCCAGCCACCATCAGGGCGAGCTGGAGCAGACCCGCGAGCTGGCCACCGCCGTGATCGACAGCTTTGCTGCGGTGGTGGGGCCGGGCCGGCCCGCCGGAGCTGAGCCCCTCGATGCGGTGCTGGTGGCGGCCTCCGGCTGCGGCCACACCCTGCGGAATTACGACCGGATCCTGGCTGGGGAACCCGCCTGGGCAGCGCAGGGCCAGGCCTTTGCCTCCCAGGTGCTGGATGTGCATCAGTTCCTCGATCGCCTGGGGCTGAGCGAGGCCTTCAGCGCCTCCCTGGCTCCCCTGGCCCACCCGGACGGCAGCCCCGCCACGGCCGCCAGCCCTCTGGCTGTGGCCTATCACGACGCCTGCCACATGCTGCACGGTCAGGGCATCGCTGCCGAACCCCGCTCCCTGCTGCGCCGCATCCCACACCTGGTGCTGCGGGAAGCCATGGAAGCCGGCGTCTGCTGCGGCAGTGCCGGCATCTACAACCTGGTGCAGCCCGACACCGCCGCCGAACTGGGCCGCCTCAAGGCCGACGATCTGAACGGCACCGGCGCCGCCCTGGTGGCCAGCGCCAACATCGGCTGCACCCTGCAGATCCGCCGCCACCTCAGCGAGGGCAACCATCCCCAGCCCGTGCTCCATCCTCTGCAACTGCTGGAGCGCAGCTGGCGGGCCGGAGGGGCCGGCAGCTGATGCAGGCAACGGCGCCGGCAACAGACCAGGGTGGCCTGCGGCGCTGCCTCGGTCCGCTGGCGGTGACCAGCCAGGCGGTGGGCAGCATCGGCCTGACCCTGACGGCCGTGATCAACATCCCGGAGGCGATGCGCACGGCGGGGCGTGCCACCTGGATCGCCTACCTGCTGGCGCTCGGCGCGATCCTGCTGGTGAGCGAAACCCTGGTGCTGTTCCGCCGGGTGCCCAGCGGGCCCCAGGGCATCGCGGGCTATGTGGCTTCAGGGCTGGGTCAACGGCCCTCGGCACTCGCCAGCTGGACGCTGCTGCTGGGCTACGGGGCCGCCTTCCTGGCCTGCCTCACCTTCCTGGGGGCCGATCTCGCCCGGCTGCTGCTGCATCTGGGCCTGCCGGCCGCAGGAACCGCCGGCTTTCTGCTCGGCGGGCTGGCCTGCTACGGCTTCGCCCGCCGCGACGTCAAACTCTCCACCACCACGATGCTGTTCACCGAGGCGATTTCGGTGCTGATCGTGCTCGGCCTCACGCTGCTGGTGCTGCGCCAGGGCGGCCCCGCCCAGGATCTGCGGGCCATCGAACCCAGCGGCGACAGCGCCGCCATGGTGCGCTCCGGCCTGATGGTGGCGGTGCTGAGCTTCATCGGCTTCGAGAGCGCCGCCAACCTGGAATCGGAGGCCATCCGGCCGGAACGCCTGGTGCCACAGGCGCTGCGGCTGTCCGTCTGCACCGCCGGGGTGCTGTTCGTGATCTGGGCGGTGGTACTGCCGGAGGGTCTGGCCTGGCTGCCGCCCTCCCAGCGCTACAGCCTCACCGCGGTCAGCGACCTGGCCGACCGGCTGGGCCAGCAGGGCGCGGGGCTGTGGATCCAGCTGGGCACCTTTCTGTGCCTGTTCGGCAGCAGCCTGGGCAGCCTCAATGCCCTGGGGCGGGTCAGCTTCGCCCTGGCCGGCCAGCGGCTGCTGCCCGCATCGCTGCACCGGGTGCATCCCCGCTTCGGGACCCCGGACGCGGCCCTGACGGCCCTCTTCCTGCCGCTGATCGCCGGCGGAGCGGGCGTGGTGGCCTGCGGCCTGAGCACCGACACCCTGTTCAATGGCTTCGGCGGCTTTTCCGTGCTGGCCTTCCTTCTGGTGTACGGCATGGTGGCCGTCTCCTGCCTGCGCAGTGCGCTGCCCGGCAGTTCGCCCCGCCGCCGATGGCTGGTGGGTGGCAGTTGCCTGCTGGCGGTGGCCGCCATCGGCTGTGCCTATCTGATCGCTGTGGTGCAGCAACAACCGCGCATGCTCCTGAGCTTTGTGGCGCTGCTGCTGCTGGGGCTGCTGCGGATGGCGATGCCCAGCTTCAGACCCGGCTGAAGGCACCGGAATCACCGATCGTCGATTGCCACGCTGGACAGGGAACCGGGCGCCTCCAGCAGCCTCCAGGCCTGCCACAGGCTGCCGGCATCGCCGAGATTGCCCGGGAAGGTGATCACCGGCAGCGCCGCGGGGCCAGCCAGCACCAGCGACAACCCCGGCAGCAGCTGCCCCTGCAGCTGCACACCCGCCAGCTGCAGCCCATCGGCCAGCAGGGTGTGGGTGGTGATGCCGCCCTTGGAGATCAGATACCCCAGCCGCTCCGCCAGAGACCCGGCAACACGGGCCATCAGGGCGGCGATCGCCATCCCCAGGGCCAGGCGCTCCTCGGGGCTGGCGCAGTGCTGCTCGCCGCGGCTGGTGTACAGCACCGGCGTACGCCCCTCCGCCAGAGATCGCTCCAGCTGCTCCCTGCAGTCGCTTTCCAGGGCAGCCAGAGAAGGCTGACCGGTCTGCAACGCCAGCGCCAGCTCCGGCACGGACAGCTCCACGCCAGCGCAGCCCGGATCGGCCAGCAACCGCTGCAACTGGTCATCGGCCAGGGGCACGTGGGAGCCCACCAGCATCAGCCCGGGCATAGGACCCTCTGGCCCCCTGCGGCGCAGGGCCGCCAATGCTGCTGGATCGCGCGGTTGCGGCGGCAGATCCGCCAGGGCGCCCAGCAGGCTGGCGGCGCTCTGAACCAGGAACCGGCGCGGCACTGTCGCCGCGGATCCTGCCGCTGCCAGGGGATCCAGCAGCTGCCGCACGGCCGCAGCCAGGGCTGCCAGATGGGCGGGCCGCTCCGCATCCACCGCCACGATCGGATTGCCCCGCAGAGCCGCCAGACAGCGCCGCAGATGCTGCGGCGGTCCCTCCAGCGTTTCGAGGCTCAGATGCTGCACCGCGGCGGCGGGAATGCGGCCGCCGCTCTTCTGCTCCACCCAGGCCCTCAGATCGCTGTGGTCATAGGCGAACAGGCGGTCGCGGGCAAAGGCGGTGCGATGCACGGGCACGCCGTCAAGGAGATGGACGCCGTTCACCGTGGTGCGCCCACCCTCAAGGAAGGCGGGCACCAGCAGGGTGGCGTCGAACGGCCCCAGCTCAGCCGTGATCGCGTCGACCTCGATCGGAAAGTGGCTGCGCAATGTGGAATCCCCGCGGCTGACCAGCAGCCAGTGGCGGATCCAGCCGCATCGCTGGGCCTGTGCCAGGGCCGGCGCCAGGGCCCGGCAGATCTCCAGCACGCGCTGACGCGCCTGATCGGGGGCCAGAGCGCGGGTGTTGGCCAGCAGAAACAGCAGCGGCGAGGGGTCTTTCAGTCCCTCCAGCAACGCCGCCTGATCCCAGCGCAGCAATAGAGGGCAGCTGTGCACCGCCTGAGAGCCGGTGGGATCGTCATCGATGACGACGATCTTCAGGCCGGGGCGCCCGTCGATGGAGGAGACCTCCTGCTGCATGGCACCATCGTGCCGTGATCCAGCCCGATCCCAAGGACCTGCAGGATGCGGTGCGTGACCTGCACCGGCAGGGAAGCGCCTGGACCCCCAGCGGTCTGGGCAGCCGCCTGCACTGGGGCGCAGCGCTGCACCAGCCCTGCGAGGTGCTCAGCTGCGCCCGCCTGCGCGGGATCGTGGAGCACAACCCGGGCGATTTCACCGTCACGGTGCGGGCGGGTACACCGCTGCTGGAGCTGCAGCAGGCCCTGGCCCCCCACCGGCAGTGGCTGGCGGTGGATTGGCCCTGGGGCAGTGGGCCCGGTGGCGCCGGGGCCGGCAGCATCGGCGGGCTGATGGCCCGGAGCCTGGCGGGCGGCTACCGGCACCGGTACCTGGCGGTGCGCGATCAGCTGATCGGCCTGACGCTGCTGCGGGTTGATGGGGTGGAGGCCAAGGCCGGCGGCAAGGTCGTCAAGAACGTGGCCGGCTACGACCTGATGCGCCTGCTGTGCGGCAGCTGGGGATCGCTGGCCCTGATCACCGAGCTCACCCTGCGCACCCAGCCGCTGCCCTTGGCCCGCTCCGGCCTGGTGGTGCGTGGCGAGGCAGCAGAGCTGGCGGCGCTGACCGCCCGCCTGCTGGCCTCGGGACTCACCCCGGAGCGGGTCGACTGGTGGAGCGCAGCCCTGGCGGCCCAGGCCGGCCTGGGGCCGGACCCCCTGCTGCTGATCGCTCTGGCCAGCGTCAGTGCCGAGCGGCTGGAGGAACAACAAAGCGCGGTTGCAGCGCTGACCTCGCTGCCCACGCAACCCCTGGACAACGACAGCCTGACGGCGCTGCTGGCGATCAGCGGCGGCGCCCCGACGGGCGGCCCTGAGCCCGCCTGGCTGCTGCGACTCGGGGTCAACAGCGACCGGGTGGCCGAGCTCCTGAGCCATCCGAGCCTGCAGGGTCAGAAGATGGAACTCTCCGCGTCCAGCGGCATCGGCCAGCTGTGGGCCGAAGAAGCGGGGCCAGGGGGGCTGGATGGAGGGGCGGTCGAAGCACTGCGGCTGCAATGCCAGGCCCTGGGAGGCTGGCTGAGCGTGCTGGTCCAGCCCACGGGCAGCCAGCTGGCCGCCTGGCTCGACGCCCCGTCGAAGCCCCTGATCGAAGCCGTGAAACGGCGTTTTGACCCGCAGCTGCAGCTCTCCCCCGGACGGCTGCCGGGCGTGGCACGGGGCCTGACGGCTAACTGATCACCGCCCCCTGCTGCGGCAGAGCGGCCAGCCACTGCCGCAGAGCGGCATTGACCTGATCCGGCACCTCATCGTGGGGACAGTGGCCCGCCTGCAGCACCACCTCACGGGTGGCGGGCGGCGCATGCTCCAGGAAGGCGGCGCGGCGTCCCTCGGCGTTGATCCAGGGATCGCGGATGCCCCAGAGCAGCAGCAACGGCGCCTGCAGACGGGCGAACAGGAAGTCGAGAGGCTCGCCGCGGGGGATGTCAAACACGGTCTGAAACACCCCGAAAGCGCCGGGATCGCGGGCTGGCTCGAGGATCGAGCGCACCAGCTCCTCATCGACGTTGGTGGGATCGATGTACACCTGCTTGAGGGTGCGGCGCACGGTGGCGGGGCGGCGCAGGTTCTCGAAGATCAGCCGCTGCAGCACCGGGCTCCTGAGCAGGGCCGAGCCGATCGTGCGGCGGGCGATCGCCCCCCAGCCCGCCGGTTCGGCCTGCTCGGCGGAGAAGGGACCCGCCGCGTTGAGCAGCACGACACCGGCGGCATCCGCTCCCAGGGCCGCCCCGGCGGCCAGGGCGGCATACCCGCCCAGGGAATTGCCCACCAGCACCGTCGGCCGGCCGATCCGCTCGCGCACATAGGCCTGAAGCTGTTCAGACCAGAGGGCGCCGCCATAGGGTTCGCCCGCCGGCTTGGCGCTGCGCCCGAAGCCGAGCAGATCGAGCGCATGCACCTCGTGGTCCTCGGCCAGCACGGGGATGTTGAAGCGCCAGTGGTCGGTGCTGGCCCCGAAGCCGTGCACCAGGAGCAGAGCCGGCCCCCTGGGCTCCGACGGGATGACGCTGAGGCTGTGCACCGGATGATCCCGGAAGCGCCAGCCGCCCTGGGCACGCGAGAGTTCGGCTGCCATGGCGTCCGGCCGGAGTCAGGGGCGCGATGCTAGGCATCTCACACCTCTGGCCCGGTCGCCGTCGCGCGCCCGCGGCCGCCGTCGACGCCCTCCGCCGGATGTTCCGCCGATGCCCCTCGCCCTGCTGCTCTCGGACTGGCTGGAGCTGCTGCCTGGCATCACCCTCTGGGCGCTGGCTCTCTATCTGCCGCTGAGCCTGCCCCTGGGCCGACTGGAGCAGGGTCTGCAGGCCAGCCCACTGGATGGGGTCTCCCAGCAAGTGCTGCTGGTGCTCACCAGCCTTGGCCTGGCCCTGATCGTCGGGGTGGCGATGGAACTGCTGCTCTGCTGGGCGCTGGGGCCCGGCTGGGCCTCCAGCCTGGGGCTGATGGCCGTGCTGGCGGGTGTGGGCTGGAGCCTGGCCTCACGCCGTGACAGCGAATAAACCGCCCGGAGCGGCTCTGCATTGCGCTCAGCGCCAGTCAAGCCAGGGGATGTGAGGCAGGATGGCGGGCGTGCCGACCCGGTAGGCGCCGTAGGCGGAATACAGCGCCAGCAGCGAGCGCTCCTCCCGCCTGGCCTTGCCGCCGAGCACCGCCGCCAGGGCCAGCGTCAGGCCGAGATGCAGCAGGCTGCCCAGCAGCAGGGTCATGCCCAGAGCCCCCACCAGGATCGCCTGGTACAGCGGATGGCGGCAGCGTCTGTAGGGCCCCTCGGTGACCAGGGCCGCGCCCGGCATCGGTTCGGGCAGGGGCGTGAGGCTGTCGCCGAGCCGCAGCAGGGCCTGGGCCGCCAGGATCAGGGCCAGCAGCACCAGCCCTGCACCCACGAGGCGCAGAGCCGGCGGCCACAGCAGTCCGAGGCTCAGTGGTGCGGGGAAAGGCGGCAGCAGCAGGGCGAACAGCAGGAGCAGCTGAGCCGCCAGCCACCATTCACCGCGGCGGTTGTCAGCCCAGCCGGCCCGCTGGAAGCCCCAGCGGCTCAACCGTTCAGACAGGCTGTTCCACCACATCGGATCGGGAGGCAAGAACGAGGCGCAGCAGGATCGGTGCCAGGAAGGTGGTGCCGATCACCATCAACAGGATGGCCGCCTCCAGCGCCGGCGTGAGCAGCTGGGCCTGGGTCCCCAGACCCAGGAAGATCAGCCCCACCTCGCCGCGGGGCATCATGCCGAGCCCCACCACCAGCCGATCGGTGGGCTCCTTGCTCAGGTAGCTCCAGCCAGCGGCCACCTTGCCGATGATCGCCACCAGCAGCAGGAAGAAGGCCACCAGCAGGCCGGGCCGGTTGAGCGGATCAAGGGGATTGAGCACCGACAGATCCATGCCGGTGCCGATCAGCACGAAGAACACGGTGGCGAACAGCGACACCAGGGGCTTGACGGCCTCCTGGATGGCCAAGGTGTGCCTGGAGCGGCTGAGGATCAGGCCACCGGCAAAGGCCCCGAGGGCTGCCTCCAGCCCGATGGCCTGGGAGACGAAGCAGCTGAGGCTGAGCACCACGAAGGCCGCCACCACCACCTCACCAGGAGCCTTGAGCCGATCCAGCAGCCAGTCAAAAACGGGCGCAGCGGTGCGGCTGAGGTACAGCGCCAGGGCCACGAACACCAGGGCTGCCCCCACCAGCTTCAGGATCGGGCCCGCTGCCAGGGCCTCTCCTCCCGCCAGGGAGACCACCACCGCGAGGATGACGATGCCGAGGATGTCATCGAGAACGGCGGCACCGATCACGATCTGGCCCTCGCGGCGGCGCAGCCAGCCCAGCTCCCCGAAGACGCTGGCGGTGATGCCGATGCTCGTGGCGGTCATGGCGGCCCCGGCGAAGATCGCCAGCACCGGCGGGGCATGGAACAGCAGGATCAGCCCGGCGGACCCCAGGGCGAAGGGCAGCACCACACCGGTGAAAGCCACCGTGGTCGCCTGCACCCCCACGGCGACCAGTTCATCGAGCTCGCTCTCGAGGCCCGTGAGGAACAGCAGGGCATAGAGCCCCAGCAACGACACCTGCTGCAGCCCCGGGAAGCTCTCCACATAGAGCTGCTGCACCTGATCGGGCAGCACGCCGGAGAGGCTGCTGACCAGCTGCAGCAGCAGCGGATGCAGATCCACGCCGGCGTCCGGAGGCACGAGGAAGTGCAGACCGGAGATCCCGATCAGCACGCCCGCCAGCAGCTCACCGAGGATGGTGGGGAGCGAGAGACGCACCATCAGCTCGGCCAGGGAGCGGGCCGCCAGGAAGATCACCAGGAAGCGACCGACCTGGATCAGCACCTCGGCGACCTCCAGGTCATGGTTGCCGATGGCGAGCAGCAGAGCGGGCAGGGCCATGAAGATGGGCTTGTGGCCCCGAACCTAGGGCGGTGAGCCAGTGATGTCCGCTCACCCATCTGCAGGGCCGTTTCGCATCCCGCTCTGAAATTCAGGGCTACGTTTCGGGTGCGTGCTTCCCGCTGGGAGTGAGGGCTGGAGATGAGCGAGCACCAAACCCACCAGGCGATGGATCTGCATCTGCCCACACCCGGCTGCTACGCCGACCCTGACCGCAGCGGTCTCGGGGCCGATGACGTGTTCGACGGCATGACCGAGCACCTCTTCTACACGCTCGGCAAGCTCGCCCCCACCGCCAGCCGTCATGACCTCTACATGGCGCTCAGCTACGCCGTGCGCGACCGGCTGATGACCCGCTACCTGGCGGGCATCGAGGCGATCGCCGCCTCACCGGCCCGGGTGGTGGCCTATCTGTCGGCGGAATTCCTGATCGGCCCGCAGCTGGGCAACAACCTGCTGATGCTCGGCATCCAGGAGGAGGCGGCCGAGGCGCTGCGCCGCTTCGGGATCGCCCACATCGACGAGATCCTCGACGTGGAGGAGGAGCCCGGCCTGGGCAACGGCGGTCTGGGGCGCCTGGCGGCCTGCTTCCTCGAATCGATGGCCAGCCTGCAGATCCCTGCCACCGGCTACGGCATCCGCTACGAATTCGGCATCTTCGACCAGCTGATCCGCGACGGCTGGCAGGTGGAGATCACCGACAAGTGGCTCAAAGCCGGCTGGCCCTGGGAGATCCCCCATCCGGATCAGGCCTGCTTCGTGGGCTTCGGCGGCCGCACCGAGAGCTATCGCGACGAACACGGTTCCTACCGGGTGCGCTGGATCCCGGCGGAGCACGCCATCGGCGTGCCCCATGACGTGCCGGTGCTGGGGTATCGCGTCAACACCTGCGACCGGCTGCGCCTGTGGCGCGCCGATGCCACCGAGAGCTTCGATTTCTACGCCTTCAACAGCGGTGACTACTACGGCGCCGTGGAGGAGAAGGTGGGCAGCGAGACCCTCTCCAAGGTGCTTTATCCCAACGACGGCACCGACGAAGGCCGGCGCCTGCGGCTCAAGCAGCAGCACTTCTTCGTCAGCTGCTCGCTGCAGGACATGATCCGCAATCTCGACATGCGCGGCATCCCGGTGCGGGACTTCCCCGAGCACTGGGCGGTGCAGCTCAACGACACCCACCCGGCCATCGCCGTGGCCGAGTTGATGCGGCTGCTGCTCGATGACAAGCATCTGGAATGGCAGGAAGCGTGGGACATCACCACCCGCTCCCTCAGTTACACCAATCACACCCTGCTGCCGGAAGCGCTGGAGAAGTGGGGGCTGGATCTGTTCGGCTCGCTGCTGCCCCGCCACCTCGAGCTGATCTATGAGATCAACCGCCGCTTCCTGCAGCAGGTGCGCCTGAAGTATCCAGGCAATGATCAGATCCTGCGCCGCGTCTCGATCATCGATGAAGAGGGCCACAAGTGCGTGCGCATGGCCCATCTGGCCACGGTGGCGGCCCATCACGTCAACGGTGTTGCCGCCCTGCACAGCGAACTGGTGCGCACCGATCTGTTCCCCGAGTTCGCGGCGCTCTGGCCTGAGAAATTCACCAATGTCACCAATGGCGTCACCCCACGCCGCTGGGTGGCCCTGGCCAATCCTCAGATGTCATCGCTGCTCAACGAACTGATCGGCAGCGACTGGGTCAGCGATCTCTCCAAGCTCAGGGGGCTGGAGCGCTATGCCGATGACAGCGGCCTGCTGGAGCGCTGGGGTGCCACCAAGCTGGCTGTGAAACGCAATCTCACCCAGTACATCCATCGCCACACCGGCGTGCTTGTGGATCCCGCCTCGATCTTCGATGTGCAGGTGAAGCGGATCCATGAATACAAGCGCCAGCACCTCAATGCCCTGCAGGTGATCGCGCGCTATCTGCGCATCAAGAATGGTCTGGGCGACAATCTCGCTCCCCGCACCGTGGTGTTCGGCGGCAAGGCGGCGCCGGGGTATTACATGGCGAAGCTGATCATCCGCTTCATCAATGGCATTGCCGAAACGGTCAATGCCGACCCTGATATGGAAGGCAGGCTTCGGGTCATCTTCCTGGCTGATTACAACGTCAAACTGGGTGAACGGGTCTACCCCGCGGCGGATCTCTCCGAGCAGATCTCCACCGCAGGACTGGAGGCCTCCGGCACGGGCAACATGAAATTCGCCATGAACGGTGCCCTCACCATCGGCACCCTCGATGGCGCCAATGTGGAGATCCGCGAGCAGGTGGGCGAGGACAACTTCTTCCTGTTCGGCAAGACCGCTGATCAGATCGGCGATCTACGCCAGGGCTACCGCCCCTGGGAGATGATCAACACGATCCCCGAGCTGCCGGAGGTGCTGCGACTGATCGAGCAGGGCCACTTCAGCCATGGCGATGGTGATCTGTTCAGGCCGCTGCTTGAAAACCTCACCGGCCGCGATCCCTACTTCGTGCTGGCCGACTTCCAGGCCTATCTCGAGGCCCAGGAGCGTGTGGATCAGGCCTGGAACGATCGTCGCCGCTGGAATCAGATGTCGCTGCTGAACACCGCCCGCAGCGGCCTGTTCTCCTCCGATCGCTCGATCGAGGATTACGCCAAGCGGATCTGGGACGCGCAGGCCTTCCCGGTGAGCATCACCTGCGATCTCGACCAACGGCCCCTGCGGCGCAGCACAGCCAGCAGCGAGGCTTGAGCCCTCGCTCAGAGGCCGCCCTCAGGGGCGGTGATCGGGCAGATCCGGTGTCTGGTGCAGCAGCCGATTGAGCCGCAGGCGATCGGCATTGAGGGGGTCGGGGGCCAGCTCGCCCGCCACCTCCCGGAACGTCTGCTCCACCTGCTCAGGCACCCGCACATCAAAGATGCGCTCCATCAGCACCTCGATCGAGAACAGGTGGGCGTTGATGTTCTCCAGATCGGCCATCGCCTGCTGCATCACATCGGTTTCTCCCTCCGCCACCGGCGCTCCCGGAGCCTCCGATGCAGGAGCCGCTCCAGCGGTGGGCGCCGTATCGCCATCTCCGTGGAGCTTCTGCAGCTCCTCGAGCACACGACCGGCGAGGGTGCGGAAGGATTGCAACGCAGCCCAGTTGAGCTCCTGCTGCTGACGCAGGCTGGGATTCTCGCGGATCAGCCGGTCGTGCTCCCGATAGAAGCGCTGGCAATCAGGGCATTGGCAGGGCTCTTCCGGCACCAGATCCCTTTCACTTGTCAAGGCTCCATCATGCCACCGCATGTCCGGAGCCGGGAGTGCCGCAGCGGGCCCTGTTCAGGCCGCCAGATCACCCGCCTCAAAATCCTCTCCCTCCTCGCAGCCATCCCCATCACCCATGGCGGGCAGAGGGATCTCGATCGAGCTGACGACGTTGATCACGTCGCGCAGGCGCATCGAATCGGCGAACCAACCCATGGCCTGCTCCACATCACCGCGGCGCTCGGCATCGCCGGCCTGCTCCTCGTGGGCTTCAGCGAGCAGGGCCAGCCAGCAGAGGCAGCGGGCCTGAATCACGGACAGATCCAGTTCGTCGGGCTGGGAGTTGGCGATGCGTTCGCTCTCCTGCTGAACCAGAAGTCTCAACCGCAGATCGTGGAGCTGGGTCATCCCGGTCCTGACGACTGAGCCCACGCTAGCTGCAGGGACAAGGATCAACAGCAGCGTGGGCGACACCCCAGGGATGGGGTAGAGGGGTGGATGGTCTGCAAGCGCAGCCAGGATCCGATCAGAGGGTCTCCTCGTCGTAAGAGCTCGAGAGCTGCCAGGCCTGCCAGCCGGCCCGGGCATCGGCATACTCCTGCTCGCTGATCACGAAACCGGCCGCCGCCGCGATGGCCACCGGAGCGGCATCACGGGATTCGAGCTTGTCCTGCAGGTCGGGATTTTCCCAGACGTGGGCCAGAAATTTGCGCAGTTGGTCGCGGGCCATGGGAACGGCTGTCACTGCCGCCGTTCTAACGATGGCCTCAAGGGCTGTCAGCCTGCCCCGGCGCCTGATGGGGGGAGCCACACCACCGCTCAGGCCGGCGTGAGCACCGCCAGGGCCTCGGCCCGGTGCAGCCCCTGCCAGGCCCAGCGCCACTGCCAGCCGGCGGCCTCCGCGACCGACTGGATCTCGGCACGATCGGCGGGATGGTCGAACGTCAGGACATGCTCGATCGTGCGCCGTTGCTGGTCGGCATCGAGCACCTGCCAGCCGCCTGCAATCCGCTCGCCGTAGCGCCGAACGGAGGCCTCCCTGCCCTCCCCGGGCTGCCGGAACACATCGGCCCAGAGGAACACCCCCTCCGGATCGATCCGCTGGCGTGCCCCTTCGAGAAACAGGGCCTTCTGCCCATCCTCGAGATGGTGAATGGCAAAGCTGGACAGAAGAATGTCCGTGACCTCGCCATCCGGGTGCCTGGCCCAGCTCAGCAGATCGCCCTCCAGCCAGTGGGTGGCGAACGGCACCGGCCCGAGGGCCTCTCGGGCCAGAGGCAGCACCACCGGCGCCAGATCCAGGCCCGTGTAGGAGGCCAGGGGCAGACGGCGCAACAGCGGCGGCAGCAGGGCCAGATCGCCGCAGCCCAGATCGACGAGCCGCGGCGCCTGCGCCCTCGCGGTTCGCCGGGTCAGCCAGTGGTCGATCTCCCCCGCGATGGCCTCGGCCACCTGACGGTTCTCCATCAGGTTGTGCTCCAGCACTGTGCGATAGGTCGCCCAGGCCTGATTGAACAGATCGGTCGCCTGGGAGCGGCTCAACGGCAGCCTGCGAGGGAACCCATCTTCAGCCCTGCGGCCCAGCGCCGCCGGAGACAATGGCGCGCCGCAGACCCAGCCGCTCGGCCAGGCGCTCAGCCGCCACAAAGAACACAGGCGTGGCGTAGAGGGTCACCAGCTGGGAGAGCAGCAGACCCCCGAGCACCACCAGCCCCAGGGACTGGCGCACATCGCCGCCGGCACCGAAGCCGAGGGCCAGGGGCAGGGTGCCCACGATCGCGGCGGCCGTGGTCATCATGATCGGCCGGAAACGCAGGCTGCAGGCCAGGCGGATCGCCTCCTGGGCCCCGGCGCCCTGCTGACGGGCCTGATTGGCCACGTCGACCATCATGATCCCGTTTTTCTTGACCAGGCCGATCAGCAGGATCAGGCCGATGAAGCCATAGAGGTTGAGCTCGGCATTGCAGAGGATCAGGATCGCCAGCCCGCCCGCGGCAGCCGGCGGCAGGGAGGTGAGCACGGTGAGCGGATGGATCGGATCCTCGTAGAGGATCCCCAGCACCACATAGATCACCAGCACTGAGACCAGCAGCAGCCAGCCAAGGCCCGAGAAGGATTGGGCGAAGACCCGCGCATCCCCCTGGAAATCCAGGGAGCTTCCCGGGGGGAGCAGGGTCTCGGCCCGGCGGCGGATCTCGCTGGTCACCGCATCGAGGGACCGGCCGGGCTGCAGGTTGAACGAAAAGGTGGTGGAGGGCAGCTGATCCGTGTGGCTGATGCTCACCGGGCCCGCGGATTCGCTGATGCGGGTGACCGCCGACAGGGGCACCAGGTTGCCGTTGCGGCTGCGGATCACCAGCTTGTCGAGATCGGAGCGGCCGGTCTGATCGGCAGCCACCACACCGCCGAGCACCGGGTACTGCCCGTCACTGCGCAGCACCTGAGAGATCTGCCCCTCGCCATAGCTGGCCGCCAGCGCCGACTGCACATCCTCAACCGACACTCCCAGCTGGGCGGCCCGGTCGCGGTCGATGCTGATGTCGAGCTGTGGATTGGCCGTCAGCAGCTCGTTGTTGAGCTCGCTGATGCCGGGGATGTCGCGCAGCGCCTGCTGCAGGCTGCGGCTGAGCCGCACCAGGTCATCGAGTTCCGGGGTCTGCAGGGTGAACTGATACCGCGCCCTGGCGCTGGTGCCGCCGATGTTCACCGCCGCGGGGAGCTTGGCGAATCCCCTCAGGCCCGGAACCGAATTGACGGTGCGGCGCAGGCTCTTGGCCACCTGCTGGGCGGAATGCTGCCGCTGGGAGCGGGGTTTGAGCTTGACGAACAGCCGCCCGGCATTGGCTGACGCGTTGGGTCCCCCCTGGCCGATGGTGCTGTTGACACCCTCCACGTCGGGATTGGCGCGCACCCGCCGGGCCAGGGTCGCGTGCATGCGGGCCATCTCGCTGAAGCTCACCCCCTCGGCGGCCTGGGTGGTCACCGTGATCTGACCGGTGTCGGCATCGGGGATGAACCCCTTGGGCACCAACTGAAAACAGACAACCGTCAGCAGCACCAGAGCCAGGGACAGGGTCTGGGTGGGACGCGGATGCAGCAACGCCGCATCGAGACTGCGGGCATAGAAGCGCGACAGGCCCTCAAACCAGCGATTGAAGGCCTCGATGGCCGCCATCAGCAGAGCGACCAACCGTTGCAACCAGCGCTGCGGCAGCGACAGGGCCCGCCGGGCCGCAGCAACGCCGAGGGCGACCGCCCGCTCCCGCGGCAGGCTCTGGAAACGGGAGCTGAGCATGGGGGTGAGCGTCAGCCCCAGCAACCCGGAGAAGAGGATCGCCACGCTGAGGGTGATCGCGAACTCACGGAACAGCCGGCCAAGCAGGCCTCCCATCAGCAGGATCGGCAGAAACACCGCGATCAGCGACAGGGTCATCGAGACGATCGTGGGTGTGATCTCCTGCGCTCCCTCCAGGGAGGCCGTGCGGCGATCCAGACCCGCCTCCATGCGCCTGGCGATGGTCTCCACCATCACCACGGCGTCATCGACCACGAATCCGACGCTGAGGGTGAGGGCCATCAGTGAGAGGTTGTCGAGCGAGTAGCCCAGCAGAGCCATCACCGCGAAGGTGGCGATCAGCGACACGGCAATGGCCACAGCCGGGATCAGGGCGGTACGGCTGAACCCCAGGAACAGCACCACCACAGCCACCACCAGCAGCACGCTCTGAATCAGGGAGTGCTGCACGTCATCGATGGCGGCGCGGATGCTCTCGGAACGGTCGAACAGCACCGTCACCGAGATGGCCGCGGGAATGCGCTCGCGCAACTGAGGCAGTTCGGAGCGGATGCGCTCGCTGATGGCCACCGCATTGCTGCCGGGCTGGCGCTGAACGGCCAGCACGATCGAGCGCACGCCGTTGAAACGGCTGGCCAGCCGTTCATTGGCGACGCTGTCGCTCACCTCGGCCACATCCGCCAGGTGGATGGGGGCGCCATCGCGATAGGCCACCACCAGATCGGCAAAGCCGGCGGCATCCTGCAGGCGGCCGTTGTCGCGGATGGCGTAGGTGCGATCCGGCGTGTAGAGCGTGCCGGCCGGCGTCGACGAGTTGCCCTGACGCACCGCATCGACGACATCGTTCACCCCGAGCCTGCGGGCCGCCAGGGCCTGGGGCCGCAGCTTCACCCGCACGGCGTAGCGCTGCGCCCCGAAGACGGAGATCTGGGCCACGCCCGGCAGCATCGATAAGTGCTGGGCGATCTGCACCTCCGCCGCCCGGTTCACCTCCGAGAGCGGCAGCACCGGGGAGGTGAGCACCAGATACAGGATCGGCTGCTCCGCCGGGTTGACCTTGCGGATCGAGGGCGGCGTGGGCATGCCGCTGGGGAGCTGGCGCTGGGCCTGGGAGATCGCCGTCTGCACGTCCTGGGCGGCCGCGTCGATGTTGCGCTCGAGATCGAACTGGAGCGTGATCGACGTGATCGACTGGGTGCTGCTGGAGCTGACGGTGCTCAGGCCAGGCAGGCTGGAGAACTGCTGCTCCAGGGGCAGAGCCACGGCACTGGCCATGGTTTCGGCATCGGCACCCGGCAGGCTGGCGCTCACCTGCAGCGTGGGGAAATCGATGTTGGGCAGATCGCTGATCGCCAGCTGGCCGTAACCGATCAGGCCCGCCAGCACGAGCGCCAGACTCAGCAGCAAGGTGGCGATCGGCCGCCGGATCGCCGCGGCGGATAGGTTCATCGGCCCTTGGGGCTGCGGGCGCCTGAGTGGCGAGGCGTGCGCAGCGGGCCTCCCGGCGTGAGCGCGAACTGCCCCGCCACCACCACCGGATCCCCCGGCTCCAGAGCAGCGCGCACGGCCACCTGGCGGCTGTCACTGCCCAGCACGGTGACCGGAACCAGGCGGGCGCGGCCCTGACGCGCCAGGTACACGAACGGTCCCTGCTGACCCCGCTGCACAGCCTGCTGCGGCAGCAGCAGCACATCCTCGAGCGTGCGCAGCAGCAGGCTGCCCGCAAGGCTCTCACCGGGGGTGAGGCCGGTGATGGGGCCGCTGAGCCGGGCCTTCACCATCACCGTGCCCGTGCTGGCGTTGGTGGTGTTGTCGAGAGACAGCACCTGGCCCCGCAGCTCGGGATGCCCCGCAAAGGTGAGGCTCTGGCCAGGGCGGACCTGCTCCTCCCATTGCTGGGTGATGGGGAACACCACATCGAGGGGGCTGATCTGGTTGATCACCACCAGCGGCCTCGACTCCTGCTCCCGCACCAGGTTGCCGAGCGTGATCCGCTGCTGTCCGATGCGACCGCTGATCGGAGCCCGCAGCAAGGTGTGCTCGAGATTCAGGCGGGCAGCGGCCTGGGCGGCCTGGGCGGCCCGCAGATCGGCGCGGGCGCTGGCCACGGCGCCGGCCTGGGCGGAGAGATTGGCCCGCGCGGCCTGCTCCTGGGTGAGGTAGTTCTCCTCGTCGTCACGGCTGAGGGCACCCATGCGGCTGAGGCCGCTGTAGCGGCGGGCCCGGGCGGCGGCGAGATTCAACTGCACCGACGCGAGCCGTTGCTGGGCCACCGCTTCCCCCAGCTTGGCCGCGGCCCGGCTGGTGTTGGCCTGGGCCAGGTCAAAGGCCGCCTGATAGGGGGTGGGATTGATCTGGGCCAGCACCTGTCCGCGCCGCACCATCGATCCCTCCTGGAAATCGAGGCGCTGGATCGTGCCATCGACCTCCGGCCGCACCTCCACCGAGACCAGGGGCCGGACCTCGGCGCTGACGGGGTAGCGGATCGGCAGGCTGCCGCGCTGCACAGAAGCCGTCGCCACGAGCGGCGGCCGTCGCCGCGGCGTGGCCTCGGACCCATTGAGCAGCCCGCGGATCACCACCACAGCCGCCAGCGGAACCAGCCAGGCCACAGGCCGCCAGGGAGCGGGGATGCGGCGCCACAACCCCATCCCTGGCCAACCAGCGATCGACGCCTGGATCGAAGTCAGACGGCCGGAAGGCTTCAAAGGGAGGTCAGGTCCGCCGCCACCGGGCACGCTGCTGTCATCGGGCCGGTCCACGGACGGTCTGTCGCTCGCAAGGGATGGAATCGATCGCCGGCGAATCCGGTTCAGACAGCCAAGCATGGCTCGGCGGGGCATCGATCCGGCGTGCTCCAGATGACCAGGCCTGATCAGGGTGCTCCCAGAGCCGTCCGAAACCGGTTCAGAGCCTGAGGAGGGCCCGAGAGAACGACTCAGGGAGCTCCCTTACCCTGCCCTCACCTTCACGGGCGACGGCCCGGCTCCAATACCGATGGTCCGCTCAGGCCCGCGTCCCTGCCTTTCCGCCACCAGGCCATCAGCGGGGCCATCCAGGCCGCTCGCCGCCGTTGCCCTGCTGGCCACCCTGCTGTTGGGGTATCCAGCCAGAGCACTGGAGAAGATCCGCATCCGGCTGCCCCTGCTGCAGACGGATTTCACCGTCAAGGTCAGTGAACTGAGCAGCCCACAGCTCTTGCTGAGGGGGCACAGCGATCTGGCCGAGCTCGATCGGGCCACCGATGGCCGCATCGGCAAGCACCTGACTGAGCTGCTCAAGTCCCCGGTGCCGATCCAGATCCACAACCTGGTCGACAAGTCCCAGGACAACCCCCTGGCCTCGCAGGTGCAGCTGTTCGCCTCCTCGCTGGTGCATGTGGAGGGCGCGCCGTCCGCCGATGCCAACCGTCTGATGGCTGCCGCCATGGCCCGGCTGCCCGCTGGCAGCCCCTTCACCGTGCTGTCGCTGCTGCAGGCGATGCCGGGCGAAACGGCCACGATCGACATGGAGCAAGCGCTGCAGGCGGTGCAGCGCCTGCAGCGCCAGCAGAGGCGCGGCATCGCGCTGGTCAACAGCCTTCCCGCCGTCAGCAGCGACCCGGGCCTCGCCGCCCCCGGCCCGCTGCCGACACTGACGAGCAGCGCCGTGCTGGCGGTGGCCCACCGCAGCGTTCCGCTGCAAATGGATGTGGTGAGCCCCAGCCAGGGGGGCAACGGCCGGCTGGTGGTGATCTCCCACGGCCTCTGGGACGGCCCCGAGAGCTTCCTGGGCTGGGCGGATCTGCTGGCCAGCCATGGCTACGCCGTGATTCTTCCCCACCATCCCGGCAGCGACAACAGACAGCAGGAGGCGATGCTGGCGGGCCAGGTTCCACCGCCGAGCGCCGAGGAGCTGCGCAAGCGCCCGCTCGACATCAAGGCCGTGATCGATGCGGTCGCAGCGGGGACCATTCCTGGCCTGAGCGGCGTGCGCAGCGACCAGGTGGTGGTGATCGGGCACTCCTGGGGCGCCACCACCGCCCTGCAGCTGGCCGGTGCCCAGCCCAGCGCCACGCGCCTGCAGAAACGCTGCGGCAACCTCGATGATCCCGACCGCAATCTCAGCTGGGTGCTGCAGTGCAGCTTCCTCAGCAGCGCCGACAAGGCCAGCCTGGCCGATCCCCGGGTGATCGCCGTGGCGGCCGTAAGTCCACCGTTGAATCTGCTGTTCGACATCGGTGCCCCCAGGGGGATGCAGGGCCGCGGCCTGATGGTCAGCGGCAGCAGCGACTGGGTGGTGCCCTCGGGGCCTGAGGCGATCGATCGCTTCGCAGGACCCCGGAGCCAGGGTCACCAGCTCGTGCTGGTTCAGGGTGGGGACCACTTCAACCTGCGCGCCCCCCGCAGCCAGACACCTCCGGTGCTGGGGCCACTGCTGCTGCGCTGGACCGATGCCGCTTTCGCAGCGGGGGCCCTGGCCTGCCGACCGGCCCAGGGCGCGGCGCCGCTGCTGAAGGCTCAGGGCTGGGGAAGCACCGAGCGGCCCCTGGTGGAGGCCTCAGCCGCCACGCCCTGAAGCGTCTGCGGCAGCTTCCGCACCAGTGACGCAGGCCATCCTGGGCGGGTGATGCTCAGGGGGGAGCGTCGGTCTGGTCGTTGGTCGGCGGATGCTGGGTGTTGGTGTCGGGCATCCAGTAGCTCAGGTTGTCCTGCCAGTAGGGACGTCCCGGGAGCCGCTGGATGCTCAGCTTGGTGTGGGCCATGGCCGAGGCCAGTTCGGTGAGCTCGAGCGGCGAGAGGTCGGTGATCGCATCGTTGCCGGCGATCTGCATCAGGGCCGGCAACCGGGTGAGGGTGGCGGGCTGGGCCAGCTTGGCGAACACTTTGGACATCACCAACCGCTGGCGCTGCATCCGCCCCAGATCTCCCATTTCATCGTGCCGGTAGCGCAGGAAACCCTCCAGATCCCTGCCGCGCAGCAACTGGGGGCCGGGGTAGAGATCGATGTAGAGCCCCTGCGCGTTATCGACGTAGAACATCCGTTTGGGGATAGTCACCTCAACCCCGCCAAGGGCATCGGCGAGCTTGGCCACCCCATTGAGATTGACCTTGAAGTAGCGCTGCACCGGCGCGCCGATCAGGTGGGCCACCTCGCTCTTGGCCGTGTCGGCACCCCCGAGGGCGAAGAGGGAATTGGCCTTGATCGTGCCGTACCGATCGGTCTCCACGAAGGTGTCACGGGGCACCTGGGTCAGCAGGGTGACCCCGTTCTTCACCTGGACCGTGAAGATCACATCGGTGTTCTGGCCGGACTGCTCACGCCCCATCACCAGGACCCGCAGGTTGCCGCTGGCCATCGGATTGAGCAGGCCCGCCAGGCTGCTGGGGCCAGGAATCAGCCCCGCCACGATGCCGGGAAGCTGACGCACCACAGGGCTGGACAGCCCCCAGCCGAGGGCGAGGCCCACCAGGAAAGGCTTGACACCAAGGCTGCGCCTGGGTTTGGCCGGTGGGGCGCTGCGCCGCCGAACCAGCAGCTCCGGCACCTCCCCGGTCTGCGTGGAGATCGCCGCAGGAGCCTCCAGGCTGCGGGCACGCCGACGCCGGCGGGCGCTTCCCCGATCGGGAGCAGATGCTGAAGACTTGGGAGAGGCGGCCTGACCCATCGTTGTACTGGCTCGGCGAAGGTTAAGGGGCCAATCCCGTCGCCACCAGGGGTCTGGAAGATTCAGCTGCCGCCGAAGCAGCGAATGCAGGCCGCCGCCGCATCCGCCCGGGCGCGCGCCAGCTCCAGGGATTCAGCGCGGGCCAGAGCAACACCCATGCGCCGGTAGGGACGCATCTCCGGCTTGCCGAAGAGAAGCACCTGGGTTTCGGGCTCGGAGAGGGCCTCGGCAACCCCTTCAAAACCCACCGGCCGGCCGGAACCATCCGCCAGGATGACGCGGCTGGCCGCAGGGCCGAGCGAGTGAATGGCAGGAATCGGCAGCCCCAGCACCGCCCGCAGGTGCAGCTCGAACTCGCTGAGGTTCTGGCCCACCAGGGTCACCAGCCCGGTGTCATGGGGGCGGGGCGACAGCTCTGAGAACACCACCTCCAGATCTGTTGGATCGCTGCTGCCCTGGCGCCGGCAGAGAAAGAATTCCACCCCGAACAGGCCGGCGCCGCCCAGGTTGTCGGTGACGCTGCGGGCCATCGCCTGGGCAGCCTCCAGCTGCTGGGGCCCCAGGGCCACCGGCTGCCAGCTGCACTGGTAGTCGCCCCGTTCCTGAATGTGGCCGATCGGCGGGCAGAAGAGGGTGGGGCCCTGCCACTGCTTCACGGTGAGCAGGGTGATCTCCAGCTCAAAACGCAGAAACTCCTCCACGATCACCCGCGCGCCTTCGCCGCGGGCCCCGGCCATCGCCGCATCCCAGGCGGCAGCGATGCCCTCCGGGCCCTCCACCACGCTCTGGCCCTTGCCCGAGGAGCTCATGACCGGTTTGACCACCACCGGCCAGCCGAGGGGCCCGGCAGCAGCCGCCAATTCAGCGGCACTTTCCGCATAGGCGAATCGGGCCGTGCGCAGGCCCAGGGGGCCGGCCGCCAGGTCGCGGATGCGATCCCGGTTCATCGTCACCGCCGTGGCCCGGGCGGTGGGGATCACGGTGATGCCCTCCCGCTCCAGATCCGCCAGGGCATCGACGGCCAGGGCCTCGATCTCAGGAATCACCACATCGGGCTGGTGACGCCGCACCACGGACCGCAGAGGCTCGGGCTCACCCATGGCCACCACCTCGCTCACATCAGCCACCTGCATGGCCGGAGCGCCGGGGTAGCGGTCGATCGCGATGACCGTGCAGCCGAGGCGCTGGGCGGCGATCGCCACCTCCTTCCCCAGTTCACCGCTTCCCAGCAGCATCACGGTGCGGGGCAGGCTGGTGAAGGGTGGAGCCATGGGCGCCGGAGGGCAGTCAGAATCGGCCGATCCTGCCGTAGAGCCTCCGTGCTGTCAGCCCTGATCCTGGCCTTCAGCACCGCTGGCGATGCCGCCGATGGCCTGCTGTTCGGCATGGACATCGCCACCTTTCAGAAGTGGGCCCTGATCTATCTCGGGGCCTCGTCTCTGGCGTTTGTGGTGGTGTGGGTGGTCGGCTACCTGCGCAGGGGGTAGCACCGCTCATTCGCTGAAGACGGTGAGCTGCCGTTCAGGGCGCTCTTCGCTGATGAAGCCATAGGCCTCGAACACACCGGGGTCGGGATGGGTGATCCGCTGGCCGGCCGCATGGCGCTCGAGCTCAAACCCCTCCGCCGCCATGCGGCGCATCAGGGCTGCGGCCTCCTCAAAACGGGCCGCCATCGCTTCCAGGCTGGCGCAATCCGCCGTCAGACCCGTCTCGCGCCAGGTGAAGTAGGCCATCTCCTTCCACTGATGAAGTCTTGATTCTGGGCCAGACGCCACAGGAGCCGGCGACGCTCTGCGCACACCGAACCAGGCTTCAGGGCAACAGCAGCAGCCCGAAGAGCACCAGCACCAGGCAGGCCGCCCAGAAGCGCAGCACCACCCCCTGCTCGCCCAGGCCGCCGAGCTCGAAATGGTGATGCAGGGGCGCCATCCGGAACAGGCGCTTGCCCTGGCCGTCCGGGCCCTTGGTGGCCTTGAACACCCACACCTGCAGGATCACCGAGATCGATTCGGCCAGAAACACCCCTCCCATCAGCAGCAACGGCCAGAGGCTGTTGCTGAGCAGGGCCACGGCTGAGAGGGCCGCGCCCATGGCCAGGGATCCGGTATCGCCCATGAACACCCGCGCCGGATGGCGGTTCTGGCTGAGAAAACCCAGCCAGCAGCCGGCCATCGCGGCGCAGAAGCCCGCCAGCACAGGGTCTCCCTCATTGCCGCGCAGCATCAGCTGCAGGCCCATGCCGGTGAACACCACAGCGCCGCAGCCGGCCGCCAGTCCATCGAGGCCATCGGTGAGATTGGTGGCATTGCTCTCGGCCAGGAACACGAACAGTCCCAGAGGCCAGATCAGCAGACCCAGAGGCAGCACCCAGCCGAACGGCAGACCCACATCGCCGGGCACCCCACCGCCCAGCCAGCCTCCCCATGCCGCCCAGATCAGAAACAGCAGGGCGGCACCGGCCTGCAGCAGCAGCTTGCCGCGGGGGGTGAGGCCTGTGTTGGTGCGGCGAGTGAGACTGCGCCAGTCATCCACGGCGCCGACGGCCATGTAGGCCAGGGTGATCGCCGCGATGGCCAGCAGCCGCGGATCCCCGGGGCTGATCAGACCGCCCACCAGCACGCCCACGGGCACCACCAGCAGACCTCCCATGGTGGGCGTGCCGGCCTTGCTCCGATGCCCCTGAGGGCCTTCCTCGCGGATCACCTGGCCCAGTTTCAGCTGGCGCAGGCGCGGCACCCCCCAGCCGAGCACCAGCGCTGAAACGATCGTCGCCGTCACCAGTGGGATGGTGAGGGCGGAATTGGCGATGGCCCAGTCGCTGATCAGACAGGCGCCGACCAGCAGCGCGGCGAGCAGGCCGGCCATCATGCGGCCGTCGGGTTGTCGCATCGGGATCGGGCCGGGCGTCAGTCTTCCCAGTCTTCCTCGGGCTGCTCGTCGGCCTGGTTGTAATCCTCCTTCTCGCCCATCAGCGCCGAAAGCTCCTCCTCTTCCACGGTGCTCACTTCGGCACCGGCGGTTTCCTCATCCGCCACCAGACGGCCGCTGGCCTCGAGCAGGGTGAGCAGGTCGGGCTCATCGCGCAGAGGCAGCACCGGCGCCGGCTCACGGCGTCCGTAGCGGGTCAGCGAGGGATTGATCGTGTCGAGGATGCTCATGGGCTACCGCAGATCCGCCGGGCTCAGTTTCCGTCCGATCCACCACCCTAGCCTCCAGCATTGACGTCATCCATGACCCCATCCCGCATCCGCGCCGTGCTGCGCGTCTGGTCCCTGGCACTGGCCCTCAGCGCCATGCTTGCAGCGGCGGGAGAGCGCTGGCCCGACCCCCTGCCGATCCAACCGGCGCTGGTGTGGGCGCTGGTGCTGCTGCCGCCTCTGGGGATGACGCTGGTTCTGGCGGCCGGCTGGGCCCTGCCCGGCCAGGAGGGAGAATCCTCCGGTATGGACAGGGAGACCAGCAGATGACCGCCTCGGCGCATGCAAACGGCACCGACCAGCCGCAGGCAGGAGTGCCCCGGGCCCGGAAGGTTGTGCTCGCCTATTCCGGCGGCGTCGACACGAGCGTCTGCATCCCGTACCTGCGCAACGAATGGGGCGTGGAGGAGGTGATCACCTTCGCCGCCGATCTGGGCCAGGGGGATGAGCTCGAGCCGATCCGGCGCAAGGCTCTCGATTCGGGCGCCAGCCAGTCGATCGTGGGCGATCTGATCGAACCCTTCATCCGCGAGTTCGCCTTCCCGGCCATCCGCGCCAATGCGCTCTACGAGGGCCGCTATCCGCTCTCCACAGCCCTGGCAAGGCCGCTGATCGCGCGGCGGCTGGTGGAGATCGCCCGGGAGGTGGGCGCCGATGCGGTCGCCCACGGCTGCACGGGCAAAGGCAACGACCAGGTGCGCTTCGATGTGGCGATCGCCGCCCTGGCACCGGAGCTGAAGGTGCTGGCGCCGGCCCGTGAGTGGGGCATGAGCCGCGAGCAGACGATCGCCTACGGCGAGCGCTTCGGCATCCCGGCACCGGTGAGCAAGTCGTCGCCGTATTCGATCGATCTGAATCTGCTCGGCCGCTCGATCGAGGCCGGCTCCCTGGAGGATCCCGACGTGGAGCCGCCGGAGGAGATCTACGCCCTCACCCGCTCCATGGCCGAGGCTCCCTCAGAAGCCCAGACGATCACGATCGGGTTCGAGAACGGCGATCCGATCAGCATCGACGGCGAGCGGCTCGATCCGGTGAGCCTGATCCGCAAGGCCAACGCCCTGGCCGGCACCCATGGTGTCGGGCGGATCGACATGGTGGAAAACCGGGTGGTGGGCATCAAGAGCCGCGAGATCTACGAGACCCCGGGCCTGCTGCTGCTGATCCGGGCCCATCAGGAACTGGAAAGCCTCACCCTCGCTGCCGACGTGCTGCGCTGCAAGCGTCAGCTGGAGATGCAGTGGGCTGATCTGGTGTATCAGGGCCTGTGGTTCGGCCCGCTCAAACAGGCGCTCGACGCCTTCATCGACACCACCCAGACCTGCGTCAACGGCAGCGTGCGGGTGCGGCTGCACCGGGGCACGGCCACTGTCATCGGCCGCAGCAGCGCGACCGACAGCCTCTACATCCCCGACATGGCCACCTACGGCGAGGAGGATCGCTTCGATCACCGCGCCGCCGAGGGCTTCATCTATGTCTGGGGCCTGCCTATGCGGCTGTGGGCCGCCCGCCATCGCGATCGCTGAGATCGTCGTCGCTGGAGGCGGACGCTCTGCCGGGCATCCACTCGCGGCCGCGCTGCAGCACCCCCTTGATCCAGCGGCGCAGGGGCGGCCGGGCCTCGGAATCGTCGGGATCGGGCCCGGAGGCCGGCGGCAGCAGGCGCATCCCCATGCCGGCCGCCTCAGAGCCTGCTGGCTGCAGCGCATAGAGGCGGTCACGCAGGGCCTGGTTATCGGCCAGCAGCCGCTGCTGCTGCTCCATGACGCCCTGCAGACGCTGGCGGAACTTGCGCTCGAAGATCTCGGGCAAGTCCTCGAGCATCTCGTGCAGCGCTGAAGCCTCATCTCTGGCGACTGCCAGCTCCTGCTCCAGCTGCTGCACCCTGGCCCGTTGCTGGGAGGCCTCGTCCCA
>JBAWXG010000029.1:0-29793 GCA_037144195.1 Synechococcus sp. ELA057 | reverse complement strand
TGGACTGTGGGTCTGCAGTGGAAGGATGCCTTCATCAAGGGCAACTCCGCTGGTATGGCCGTGGGTCAGCCTTCCTTCGTGACGGCCACACGCAATGGCGCTACCCCCTTCGATGGCAACTACGCCTGGGAGTGGTGGTACAAGTTCCAGGTGACCGACAAGATCGCCGTCACCCCGCTGCTGTTCCTGCTGACCAACCCCAGCAGCGCCGGCGCCGTTGGCACCGCTACCACCGCCACCAATGGCGGCGTGTTCGGTGGTCTGCTCACCGCCCAGTTCAAGTTCTGATCGGCACGGGCCTGCTGCGGCAGGCCCCTCCCCATCAGCTTCACCCTCACACAACCCCCTCACGCAAGGACGCGCCTCGGCGTCCGGCCCCCCGGCAACGGGGGGTTTTTTCTTGGCTGGGTGTCTCCGGCGTGTGCCGGCGCGGGAAGATGGTGCGGCCTTGGCTTTGTGCAGCGTTTCGTGGCGCCTCCCCGCTCCGCCGATGCCAGCGGCCAGGATTCAGGCGACCCCTATGGGGTGCTGGGCGTTGCCCCCCAGGCCAGTGCCGCCGAGATCAAGGCCGCCTACCGGGCTCTGGTGAAGCGTCACCATCCCGATGCCGGTGGCGATGACCAGCGGATCTTGGCTCTCAACGCCGCCTGGGAGGTGCTGCGCGATCCCCACAGCCGCAGCCGCTATGACGCGAGCCAGCGCATTGCCACCGGCCAATCCCCCGCCCCTGCGGGTGGCCCTGCTGCGGCGGGGTCAGCGGCAGCAGGCCGGCCCGCACGCCGCTCCAGCGGCCAGGAGGATGCCCTGCTGCAGACCTGGTTGGAGCGGGTCTACGGGCCGATCGAGCGACTGCTGGGCCAGGTGCTGCGCCCCTTCGCCGAGCAGTTGCGCCATCTGGCGGCCGACCCCTACGACGACCGGTTGATGGAGGCGTTCTGCGCCTATCTCGAGCAGAGCCAGGGGCGGCTGGAGAAGGTGGAGCAGCTGTATCGCTCGCTGGCGGCTCCCGCTTCCGCCCAGGGGTTCTCGATCAGCCTCTACCACTGCCTCAGCCAGGTGCAGGACGGCTTTCGGGAGCTGGAGCGCTACACGATGGGCTATGTCGACAGCTATCTGCACGACGGGCGCGAGATGCTGCGCGAAGCCTCCAGGCGATTGAGCGCCCTTCGGCAGGAGCGCAGGCGTCTGGAGCTCTGAGCCGCGCCTCCGCAATCACGATCAGCCCTGCGGCTTCGGGCGCTCAGGCTCCGGGGAAGGGTTCGAGCTGATCGAGCCGCAGCCACACATCGGGCACCGGCCGGCGCCAGCGCAGCTGGGCGTACTCACCGCGGATCAGGAGGATCTCGCCGGGGCCTTCAAGCACGTAGGCAGGCAGCGGCGCGTCGCTGGCCCTGGCCTCCAGGCTGCCCTCATAGGCGCTGCGCAGCACCCGCACCAGGGCGCCCTTCTTCAGGGCCGGGGCTGATGCGGCGGCAGGGGTCTCGGCCATGCGGAGGCGATGCGGCCCAGCAACCCTAGGAGGAAGAGGCCGGCTGAGGGTGTGCGCCGCACACACCGCCATCAGGCAGCTCCATCGCCCTGCCAGGCAGCAGGGCCGGTGCCTAGCCTCGGCGCCATCGTTTGGTTGGATGGGCCATGAATCTGCTGCTGCTGGGTTGCTCCGGCTTCGTGGGCAGGGAGCTGGTGCCCCATCTGCTGGAGCTCGGGCACAGCATCACCCTCGTGAGCCGCCGCGATCTGCCCGCCACAGCCTGGTCCGCCAGTGATCGCCTGGTCAGCCTGCGCCTCGATCCCGCCGAGCCGGCCAGCTGGCAGCGGCAGGATCTGCGGGCTGCCCTGGCCGGCGCCGATGGGGTGGTCAATCTGGCCGGTGAGCCGATCGCGGAGCAGCGCTGGAGCGAGGCCCACCGCCGCACGCTTTTGAACAGCCGCATCGCCACCACGGCCAACCTGGTGGCGGCGATGGCGGCGCTGGAGACACCGCCGCGGGTGCTGGTTCAGGCCTCCGCCGTGGGTTACTACGGCACGAGCCTGGAGGCCAGCTTCTCGGAGGTGAGTCCTGCAGGAGCCGATTTTCTGGCCCACATCTGCCAGCGCTGGGAGGCCGCCGCAGCCGTGCCTGCCGGTTGCAGGCTGGTGACCCTGCGGCTCGGCATCGTGCTCGGTCCCGACGGCGGGGCTCTGGGGAAGATGCTGCCCGTGTTCCGCCTCGGTTTCGGCGGGCCGGTGGGCTCCGGGCAGCAATGGATGAGCTGGATTCACCGCTTCGATCTGGTGCGCCTGATCGCCACAGCCCTGGACGATGCCTCCTACAGCGGCACCTACAACGCCGTGGCGCCGGAGCCGACCCGCATGGGGGTCTTCGCCGCTGCCCTCGGCAAGGCTCTCGGGCGGCCCAGCCTGTTGCCGGTGCCGGCGCCGATCCTGCAGCTGCTGCTCGGCGATGGCGCCAAGGTGGTGCTCGAGGGCCAGCGGGTGCTGCCGGAGCGGCTGCAGCAGCAGGGTTTCAGCTACCGCTATCCCGAGCTCAGCGCTGCCCTCGCCGCCGCCACCACCCCAGGGCCCCGCTGAGCAGGGCGGCGGCCATCAGCACAGAGATCGCCGGGGTGAACAGCGGTTGCCACAGGCTCTGAAACAGCTCCAGAGGCTGCTCAACCCCCTGGCCGTGCATCACGACGGCGACGGCGAACCACAGGGCCCCGCCGATCACCAGAAACACATCGAGCACCAGCAAGCGATCGAGCTGCTGCTTCAGCCAGGCCAAGGCGCCGCCACGGCCCTGATCCAGCTGAACATGCGTCGATTTGGGCGAGGTCATCAGCCGGCCGGTTGCAGGGCGGGAAGCAGCTCCATGATCGCCTCGGCCATGCGATCGCTGCCGCCGGGGCGGCCGATGCGTTGGGCTCCGAGTTCTGCCAGTTCCTCCCGCCAGACCCGCCCCTGCAACGGGTCATCCAGACGCTGCAGCAGGGCTGCCGCAAGCCGTGCACTGGCGGCATCATGCCCGGAGCCCGCTGGAGCGCAGAGCACCCCAGGCCCCAGCAGCCGCCGCTGGGCTTCCGCGAATCCCGCAGTGAACTGGGGCCCTCCACCTTCGAGCTGCAGCACCGGTTTGCCCAGCCCCACGGCCTGCTCCGCGGCCGTACCGGTCATGGAGAGGGCCAGATCGCAGCCCCGCAGCACCGCCGGGAAGCGGCCCCAGTGCAGTTGCAGCCGCAGGCTGCCGCGCCGCAGCACGCTGGTGGCCTGGCCATCCGGCTCGCCCTGGCCAGGTTCCAGCCGCCAGCCCAGGGGTGCGGCCAGGCGCTCCACAGCCAGCCGGTCCAGATCCCCCACCAGGGCCGCCTGCAGCGCCAGTCGCTGGGGCTGCTGCAGCGGTTCGGGCAGCAGGGCCAGCACCTGCAGCATCAGCGCCAGATTGCGCTCGGCTTCCGGCAGGCGGCTG
The DNA here is from genome assembly GCA_037144195.1 of Synechococcus sp. ELA057. Classification (GTDB taxonomy): domain Bacteria; phylum Cyanobacteriota; class Cyanobacteriia; order PCC-6307; family Cyanobiaceae; genus Cyanobium. The sequence goes on along the minus strand of JBAWXG010000029.1, from coordinate 26,348 downwards.
CCGGGCAGCACCGCCAGCCTCTGCTGCGCAGCGCCGGAGATGGGTGTGCTGGCGATGCCGCCCGGCTCCGGGGCCACCGGATCGAGGAAGGGGTTGCCCAGAAAGGTCACCGGCCGATTGAGCTGGCGGCTCAGGTCGTCGCCGGTGAGGGCATCGCGGCTCCAGATGCGCCGAAAGCGGGGCCGGCGCAGCAGGGCACCGCAGGGCCAGGGCAGGCGCAGCTTCCCCTCGTAGTGGCTGGAGTAGGCCACCAGATAGACCACCACCGGCCGGCGGCTCAGCCAGGCCGCCACCACCGGCAGCACATCACCCACGGCCACGATCAGGTTGTGGCGTCGCTCGGCCAGCCGGGCCAGGCGCCGCAGCACATCGAGGTACTGTCCCTCCCGCAGCTCGGTCAGGCGACCCCCCAGGCTGGTGTATCCCAGGCCTCCGGTGCTGAAATCGCGGCCGCTGCCGAGCACCGCAAGCCCGGCTTTGCGGTAGGCCTCTCCCCGGCCCACCAGCGGCAGGGCCTCCACACCGATGCCTCGCTGCAGCAGGGCCTGGCCCAGCAGGGCGCCGCTCAGGTCCTCCCCGTGGCCGTTGCTGAGCAGCAGCAGGCGGTGGTTCAAGCCTGGAGCCAGCCGCGCACCTTTTCCAGGGCCTGCCAGCCCGGCCTGCGCCGCAGACCATCGGCCATCGAATCGGTGAGTTCGCTGCCGAGCTCAGGCGCCATAAGCATCACCCGCTGCACCAGCTCCACATGCTCGCGCACGCCCTTCTGACCCGTCTCCAGCATCGCCACGCTGAGATTGATGCGCGCCTGGGGATCCTGTGGGTTAAGCCGCACGGCCGTCCGCGCCGACTGCAGCGCTGCACGCGGCTGATCCAGCAGCAGCTGCAGCCAGGCCAGGCAGGTCCAGCCTGCCGAGAGGCGTGGTTGCTGGGCGGTGATCTGCAGGAAATCGTCGATCACCTCCTCAGGCGCCGCGCCTTGCTGGTAGCGGCTGAGGGCCTGCTCAAACAGGGAGCTGTCCTGGGCGGTGTCGTCGGCAGCGGTGCTCATGGTCTGGCAGTGGACCTCTCTGGTGCTCAGATTCGCACTCTGATGGCCGCGCTTCGCTGCAGAGAGGAGCGGTCACACCGCGAAGGAACTGCCGCAACCGCAGGTCTGGGTGGCGTTGGGATTGGAGAAATTGAAGCCACCGCCGATCAGGGCCGTGGAGAAATCGAGCTGCATCCCGTAGATGTACAGCAGGCTCTTGGGATCGCTGACGACGCGGAAGCTGCTGCCGCCTTCCGGCTGATAGGTGTAGGTCTCATCGTCGCTGCGGATCGCTGAGGCCTCGATGAAATCCATCGTGTAGCTCATGCCGCTGCAGCCGCCGGAGCGCACGCCCACCCGCAGGACCTTGTCGTCCCCCTGCTGCTGCATCAGCAGCGCCAGCTGCTTCATCGCCGATTCGCTGATCAGGATGCCCTTGCCGTCCACCCCGGTGTGGGTGCGCTCCGGCGTCTGCTGGCTGTCGGTTGCGTCCGGCTGATCGACGGTGCTGGTGGGAAGCGAGGCGGTCATGGTGCTGTGCAGGCTCCACCACTCTATGGAGCATCTGCCGCTGCGGATGCCTTTGCGGCCCGGCTCCGCCGCCGGGATACCCTCGTCTCGGCCCGTCGCTCCATAGAGTCGGGGCTGGCGGGAGCGCAAGCGTGCGGGTGGCGATCGTGGGTGCCGGGCTGGCCGGACTGGCGGCGGCGGTCGATCTGGTCGATGCCGGCCACACGGTGGATCTCTATGAGGCCCGGCCCTTCATGGGCGGCAAGGTGGGCAGCTGGGTGGATGAAGGCGGCAACCATATTGAGATGGGGTTGCATGTCTTCTTCTTCAACTACGCCAACCTGTTTGCCCTGCTGCGCAAGGTGGGGGCGATCGATAACCTCCTGCCGAAAGATCACACCCATCTGTTCGTGAACGCGGGCGGCGACCTGCGCGAGCTCGATTTCCGCTTCGCCCTCGGCGCTCCGTTCAACGGTCTCAAGGCCTTCTTCACCACCCCTCAGCTCGACTGGATCGACAAGCTGCGCAACGCCCTGGCCCTGGGCACCAGCCCGATCGTGCGCGGCCTCGTGGATTACGAGGGGGCGATGAAGGTGATCCGCGCTCTCGACCGCATCAGCTTCCAGCAGTGGTTTCTCAGCCACGGCGGCAGTGAGCAGAGCATCAGGCGGATGTGGAATCCGATCGCTTATGCCCTCGGATTCATCGATTGCGAGGCGATCTCGGCCCGCTGCATGCTCACCATTTTCATGATGTTTGCGGCCAGAACCGAGGCCTCCAAGCTCAACCTGCTCAAGGGCTCGCCCCACCGCTGGCTCACCGGCCCGATCCTCGACTACATCCAGCAGCGCGGCGCCAGGCTGCACCTGCGCCACCGGGTCACTGAGGTGCAGTTCGAGGAGGGCGCGGCCGCGGCCGATGGCCAGCCCGCCACGCGGGTGAGCGCCCTGAAGCTCGGGACCCCGGAGGGTGACATCACGGTGCAGGCCGATGCCTATCTGGCGGCCTGTGATGTGCCCGGCATCCAGCGGATGATTCCGGCGGCCTGGCGCCGCTGGCCCCTTTTCGACAACCTCTACAAGCTCGAGGCGGTGCCGGTGGCCACGGTGCAGCTCCGCTATGACGGCTGGGTGACCGAGCTGGGGGATCATGCCGAGGCCGCCCGGCGCGATCTCGGCAAACCGGCCGGTCTCGACAACCTGCTCTACACCGCCGACGCCGATTTCAGCTGCTTCGCCGATCTGGCCCTCACCAGCCCCGAGGATTACCGCCGCGAGGATCAGGGCTCGCTGCTCCAGTGTGTGCTCACTCCCGGTGATCCCTGGATTCCGCGAAAAACCGAGGAGATCGTTGCCGCCACCGATGCCCAGGTGCGCCGCCTGTTCCCCTCGGCCCAGGGCCTCAACCTGATCTGGAGCAACGTGGTCAAGCTCGCCCAGTCGCTCTATCGCGAGGCCCCCGGCATGGAGCCCTACCGCCCTCAGCAGCGCACGCCGGTGGCCAATTTCTATCTGGCCGGCAGCTACACCCGGCAGGACTACATCGATTCGATGGAGGGAGCCACCATGAGCGGCCGTCTCGCCGCCGCCGCCATGCTGGAGCGGCCCGTGCAGCTGGCCACGAACGCGGCGGCGGCCTAGGAGATGGCTATGGGTCGCTGGCTCGAGCATGCCGTCACCACGGAGATCCAGGCTCCGGTGACACGGGTCTGGGAGGTCTGGAGCGACCTGGAGGCGATGCCGCGCTGGATGCGCTGGATCGAATCGGTGGACACGCTGGACGACCCCGACCTCACGGAGTGGACCTTGGTAGCCCAGGGCTTTCGCTTCCAGTGGAAGGCCCGGATCACCACCCGGGTGGAAGCGCAGCAGCTCCACTGGGAATCGGTGGGAGGCCTGCCCACCCGTGGAGCCGTCCGTTTCTATCCGCTTGAGGCCGATCTCACCGCCGTGAAGCTCTCGGTGAGTTATGAGCTGCCCGGTGTGCTGGCCCCCCTGATGGAACCGTCCATTCTCGGTAACATTGTCACCAGGGAGTTGCAGGCCAATCTTGACCGTTTCAGGGATCTGGTGGAACAGGGTTAGGCGTTCACGCTTCGGCTCAACCCCAGCGCCCGTGCAGTTCGCTGCAGTCGCACGCAAAGCCTCCCGCGTCGGTGTCGTGACCCGGCTGCTGCTGCCGTTGCCGCTGCTCCTGCTTGGCGGTTGCAACAACCTCTCGGCTCTGTTCGGGCAGCCCCAGGCCCCACCGCCATCTGTCCCCCTCCCACCGGTCCGCACCGACCAGACCACCCAGGCCGGCAAGTCCGATGGCCTGGCGCCGCTGCCCACGCCCCAGCAGGTGCTCACCTCGGTTCCCTTCGGCAGACCCGATCCCTTCGCCCCGCTGGTCTCGATGGTGCCCTCCAGCGCTGCCGCGGGGGGAGCAGGTGGCACATCCAGGACCGCCCCCGCCGTCGCCCCCGAGGGCTTCGTCCTCAACGGGGTGCTCCGGGGTGGGCGTGGCCCCGAAGCCCTGGTGACCTACGGGGGCAACAGCGGCAGTCTTCGCCCCGGTGATCGCGGTGGCAGTGGCAAGCTCCTGCCGGCTGGCTGGTCCCTGGCTGCGATCGCTTTCGGTGGCAGCAGCCCGCTGGATCCTCCCTCCATCACCCTGTTGCGTGGCGGTCAGCGGGTCAGGGTTTCTCTCTGAGCCCTCCCAGGGCTCTGACGCAGGCCTGAACAAGGCCCTCCAGGTCGTGAGGGGAGGCCTCGGCGTCGACTCTGCCCAGCAGCTCAAGACAGCTGCGGCTCGTCTGAGGACCGATCGAGACCACCTGGACGCCTGTCAGCTGTTCAGGCCAGCGCTCGCCGAAGTTCCCCTGCAGCATCAAGGCCGTGTGTCGCACCGTCTTGGCGCTGCTGAAGCTGATCGCATCGATCTGGCGCTGGACGAGGGCCTGCAGGGCACCGCTCGGCAGGCCCTCCGGGCAGCGGGTTTCGTAGGCCGCCACCTCCACCACTCGCGCTCCGGCTTCGCCAAAGGCCTCGGCAAGCAGCGTGCGTCCGCCGCTCTGCACCCGCGGCAGCAGCAGCTTCAGCCCCCATCCCGAAACGGGGAAGTGCTCGATCAGGCTGTCGGCCACGAAGCTGGGGGGCACGAAATCGGCCGTTGCTCCCAGGCTTTCGAGCACCGATGCGGTCTTGCGGCCCACGGCGGCGATGCGGGAGGCCCCGGGGCGGTGGGCCAGGCTCGTGCCCAGGCGCCCCAGGCGTTGCTGCACCGCTTCCACGCCATTGGCGCTGGAGAACACAAGCCAGTGGAAGCTGTCCAGCTCTTCCAGGGCCTCATCCAGGGGGGCCCAGTCGTCCGGAGGACCGATCACCAAGGCGGGAATGTCCACCACCCGCGCCCCGAGGGCCTCCAGCTGCCGGCGGGCCTCTCCGGCCTGCTGTTCCGCCCGCGTGACGGCGATGCAGCGCCCCGTCAGCGGCTGGGATGGGGTGTCGGCCGGTGGCGCGCTCATCGGTGCTGCTATTCGCGGGAGGGCAGACGCACCATGGCGCCGGCTTCGGCCGCCAGGGCGTTGGCTTCCTCCAGGCGACCCTGGCGCTCCAGCAGATCGATGGCCTGCTGGAATCCTTCGCGGCAGCTGTCGATCTCACCGGCCAGCAGGCAGGCGGCCGCCAGGTTCTGGTGGGATTCGGGATGGGTGGGATTGAGCTGGATCGCCTGCCGGTAGGCCGCGATGGCGGCCAGCAGCTCGCCCCGCTGCCGCTGGATCAGTCCCAGGTTGTACCAGCCGAGGGCATACTCCGGAGCCTCGGCGGTCACCCTCAGGGCCTGGGTCAGCGCCGCCTCGCGGTCTCCGCTCTGCAGCTGCAATGCCGCCAGGTTGAGGCGGGCCCCCAGGGTGAGGCGCCCATCGAGGGGCAGGGCGACCGCCGCGCGGTAATGACGGCAGGCGGCCATCGGGTCGCTGGGCGTGAGGGCCATCCCCAGATGCAGCAGCAGTTCATAGCGTTCGGCGATGGCGCTCTCCGGGCAGGCGGCCAACCCGCGCTCCAGCAGGGCGATGGCCTGTTCCGGGCGGCCCTCGCTCAACTCCAGAGCGCCGAGCTTGGCGCAGGCGTAGGGATCGTCGGGCCGGCTGCTCAGTTCCGCTTCCATGGCCTGCCGCAGCTGGGCGGCCTTGCGCCCATCCTCCAGGTTCTCAGCCCTGTAGCCGGTGTGGCTCAGAGCGGGTGCGGGGTACTGCAGCACCCGCCAGCGGGATTCACGCTGCAGCAGGGCGGTGACGCTGTCATCGACCATGGCGTGATACGCACCGCTCCAGCGGATGGCAGGGTGGCGGCGAAACAGGCGGCTGACGCTCGAATACGGCGACTGCTGGGCTCCATCCTCCAGCCGCAGCAGGTTGATCAGCAGCGCATCAGGCTCATCCATCAGGCGCTGCAGCGGTTCCTGCGCCTGCGGCAGCAGCCGTTCATCCGCATCGAGCACGAGCACCCATTCGCCCTGCAGCCACTGCAGAGCCTGATTGCGGGCGGGGGCGAAATCGCCCGGCCACTCGATCCGGTGCACCCGCGCCCCGCAGCGCTCGGCGATGGCGATCGTGTCGTCCCGGGAGCCGGTGTCGACCACCACCATCTCGTCGACGAAACCCGACACCGATGCCAGGCAGGCCTCAATCCGTGCGGCTTCATCGCGCACGATCATCGACAGGCTGAGGCGCACCATGGTGGGGATCGATCGGGTTGGGGGTCGGCAGAGGACCTTCAGTCGGTGAAATCGCCGGGGATTCCCCCAGCGGCGACGCCGAAGCCCAGGCTATGCAGCAGCACCTCCTGGGCCAGGGGCATCTGACCGGGGCTGTAGGCGGCCGGCAGCGTGGTATCCAGAAGCGGCCTGAGCCGTTGCCACAGATAGGGGCTGCCGTAGACCGCCAGCCCGGCCAGCCTGCCGCAGCCCTGCAGCTGCCGGATCACCGCCTCCCAGGGCTCGCCGCCGCCGCCGGCACTGCCTCGGAAGGGATTGCCGCGCACGAACAGCTGCAGCAGCACCGGCCCTGGTCCGAGCCGATCCAGGGCCAGAGGGGCTTCCGGGTTTTCCTGCCAGGGAGAAGGGCTGCGCGCTTCGATCAGACAGGGCCGCAGCCCGGCCTCCTCCGGGCGCTTCAGGGCGGGTGCATCGGCGGCCAGGAAGGGATTGGCCAGGGCGGTGTCGATCCGGATCAGATTCACCCCGGTGCCTGCGGGGTTGAACCGTGGTCCCTGGCGTTCGAGGCTGCGCTGCAGCAGCTCCAGGGCCAGTGCCTGATCATCCGGCTGCGGTCCGTTGGCGAGGGGGCCCAGCATCCCCTCAGCTGCGGCTGAGATGGTCGCTGCTGGATCCCGTGGCAGTCGCTCCAGGGCCCGTCGCCGCCGCTCCAGACTCTCGCTGAGCCGCTCTTCGCTGAGCCGCCCCGTGGCCAGCGCGGCCAGGATCGCCTCGATCGCGGCATCGGCATCGGCGGGCATCAGCACCAGATCGGCGCCCGCCTCCAGGGCCAGAACCGCCGCTTCGCCTGCGCCGTAGCGGCCGCTGATCGCCTCCATCACCAGCGCATCGGTGGCCACCAGACCGTCGAAACCCAGATCGCGACGCAGCAGCTGCTGCAGCACCGCCGGCGACAGCGTGGCCGGCCTGGTGGCATCCAGGGCCGGCAGCAGCAGATGGGCGGTCATCACGCTGGCGACTCCGGCGGCGATCGCCTCGCGGAAGGGGGGCAGCTCCACGGCCTCCAGGCGTGCGCGGCTGTGGTTCAGCAGCGGCAGCTCCAGATGGGAATCGCTGGCGGTGTCGCCGTGACCGGGGAAGTGCTTGGCACAGCAGAGCACTCCGCCGGCCTGGGCTCCGCGCAGAAAGGCCGCAGCCAGCGCACCGGCGGTGGCGGGATCCTCCCCCCAGGCCCGCACGTTGATCACCGGATTGGCGGGGTTGTTGTTGACATCACAGACCGGGGCGAGCACCCAGTTCAGCCCCAGGCAGCGGGCCTCGCGGGCGGTGCAGGCCCCGTAGCGCTGCGCCAGCTCCAGGGCTCTCTCCGGTTCGCGTTTGTGAAGCGCGGCCAGCGTCAGCGGTGGGGGCAGCCAGCTGGCGCCCTCAAAGCGCTGCCCGACGCCCTCTTCGACATCGGCGCAGAGCAGCAGCGGCATCGCGCTCCAGCTCTGCAGCTGGGAGGTGCGCAGGCGCAGTTCGCAGGCGCTGCCGCCCAGCAGGATCACCCCACCGACGCCCTGTTCGAGCAGCCGCCTTAGTTCCGCGTTGGGCAGTTCCCAGCGCGGATAGCGGCGTTGGCCGTCGCTGGGATGGCCGCTGGCCCGAATCACCAGCAGGCTGGCGACGCGGCGGCGCCAGTCGGCGGTCATTCCGGTTCCCCCGTCCCGGCGGGAATCTCCCCACGGGCCTGCCGCTCGTCATCGAGGCGGTTCAGCAGGCTCAGCACCGACGTGCCGCGCTCGAGGCCCTTGTCGATCAGGAACACCACCTCGGGGGTGCGGCGCAGCTTCAGCCGCCGCCCCAGTTCGCCGCGCACAAAGGGCGTGGCGGCCTTCAGACCCGCCAGCACCTGGGATCTGTCCTCTTCGCTGCCGAGAACGCTGACGAAGATGCGGCAATGCTGCAGGTCGCCGGCCACCTCCACCGAGGTGATGCTCACCATCCCCGCCTGGTGGACCCGTTCATCGCGGATGCCGTTGATCAGCATCTCGCTCACCTCACGGCGCACCAGCGCCGCCACCCGCTCCACCCGGCGTCCCTGAGCCATCGCTAGATCGACGGTGCAGGGTTCACCATCGCATGCAGCACAAGGGCCAGGCTGATCAGACCGCTGATCAGGGCACCGATCAGGGCCACGGCTGTGACCGGATTGCTGAGGCGCCGCAGCAGCGGCTCCAGCACCGACTGGAACACCCCGAGCCCGAAGGCCACCAGATAGCGCGGGTAGCGCGTCACATTGAGGAAGAACTCCTTCATGGCTTCTGTGCTGCTGGGGCGGCAGGATCGTCCGGACGCATCATCCTGGATGGTGTGAGAGCGTGCGCACGATCCCTCGCCCCCATCCATGGAGCTCCATCAGTTCAGGGCTTCGGCCTTCTGCGAGAAGGTCAGGCTGATCCTCGCGGCCAAGGGCCTGGAGGTCACGCTGGTCGAGGTGACCCCCGGGCTGGGGCAGCTGCAGCTGTTCCGTCTGTCCGGACAGCGTCAGGTGCCCGTGCTGGTGGACGGGGGCGCGGTGATCGCCGACTCCACCGCCATCGCGCTGCACCTGGAGGCGGCCCACCCCACGCCACCCCTGCTGCCCGCCGATCCCCTCTCCCGCGCGCGGGTGCTGCTGCTGGAGGACTGGGCTGACACCGCTCTGGCCGCCGGATGCCGCAGGGCCCTGCTTCAGGCCGCCGCCACCGACCCTGCGCTGCGCGCCGCCCTGTTGCCCGAGCTCACCCCCGACCCCCTGCGCCAGCTGGTGGGAGCCCTGCCGGCATCGGTCATGGCCCCGGTCGGCGATGCCCTGGCGGAAGCCCTGGGTCTGGGCGACGCCCCCCAGCTGCAGGCCAATCTCGAGCACCTGGCCGTGCTGGTGCACGAGCGCCCCTATCTGGAGGGAGACCGCCTCAGCCTGGCCGATCTGGCCGTGGCGGCCCAGCTGTCGCTCCTGCATTTCCCGCCTTCGGCAGGGGTGGGCCTGGCCGGTCTGCGGGTGGCCGGCATCGCCGACAACCCCCTGCTCACCCCGCTGTTCCGCTGGCGGGACCGGGTGCTGGCGGAAGTGGGTCGAGCCTGAGACGGATGCGGCTGATCGGCTCCGCTTCGGCGATCAGCCCGTCGCTGGGTGAGGGGTAGCGCGCCAGCCACTGCTCGCCATCGATGCCTCCATCCGGTCGCCGGTGCCAGCGACCAAGCGTCTCCAGCCGGCTCAGCTGCGGTTCGCCGGCACCGTGCAGCACCTGCAGGCTCAGTTCATCGTTCAGGACGGTGTCGGCATCGATCGTCTCGGTGCGTGCCCCCACCAGGGTCGTCTCCAGCAGCCGACCGTCCTGGAAGCGGCTCAGCTGGCGCTGGGGATGGCGGTGGTCATCACGCACATCCCGCAGCTGATCGCCAAGCAGGGCCTGGCCCAGGGAGTCTGCGTTGAAGGCGCGATCGGCCACGACGCGGCCACCTGGATCGGCCACGAAGCGCGCCCGCCACGGTGGATCCGGGCGGCCGCCAGCGTCCGTTGTCGCTTCCAAGCTGGTGCTCTGCACCTGCCACTCGCCGGCGAACCAGTCGGGCCAGGCCGGAGCTCTGTCGCCCGGCCTCGGCAGCGGCGCTGGCAGGCGCCAGGCCGGCCACTGCTCCAGCCGCGTCTGAAGGGGGCCTCCTGGGCCGCTCAGTGCTGCTGCAGGCGCTGCCAGCAGCAATCCGGGCAAGAGCAGCAGGGCCAGCAGCAGGGCGATCCGTCCCGCCCCGGTGCGACGCACCGGCGGCAGGATGGCACCGCTGCGTTGGCCGTTCATGTCCGATCCCCTGCTGCGCGAGCTCGATCATTACGTGGTGCTGGAGCCGGGCGCCAGCGAGCGCATCCTCACGGCTGATGAAACCCTGGCGTGGCTGGAGGCTCATTTGGCGGGGCTCGAGGCGCTGCCCGCCGATCTCGAGGGGCTGGGCGATGGCGCTCAGCAGGCCATGCGTCTGCTCGAGACCGCCTGTGCCCTGGAGATTTCTCCGGGCTGCTCGATCCAGTGGTTCGCCGTGCGGCTGGAGCCTCCCGCTTCCCTCAGTTGAGCGACCACCGCGGCCGACCTTCGTCATCCTCCAGCGTGACCGGCTGCTGAGGCGGGGCTTGCCGTTCCCGCAGGATCGCGGGCAAGGCCTCCAGAACCCGGGTCGCTACGGCGAGTGGATCTTCATCCTGCCGCTGCCGCACCGTCAGATCCGCCTGGGCGTAGAGGGGACGCCGCTGCTCCAGCAACTCCTGCAGCCGGGCGGCGGGATCCTCGCAGGCGAGCAGGGGGCGGTGGTTGGCGTCGGCCTGGAGACGTTGGAGCAGCAGGTCCTCAGGGGCGTCCAGCCAGATCACCACCCCTTGGTGCAGGTGACCCCAGTTCACCGGCCTGGTCACCACGCCGCCGCCGGTGGCCACCACCAGGGAATGCCAGCCGGCGATGCGATCGAGCACGGCGGTCTCCAGCTCACGGAAGGCGGGCTCTCCCTCTTCGGCGAAAATCCTGGCGATCGGCAGGCCTGCCGCCTCCTCCAGCACCTGATCAGCATCGACGAAGCGATAGCCCAGGGCCTCGGCCAGGGGACGGCCGGCCGCACTCTTGCCAGCGCCCATCATTCCCACCAGATAGAGGTTGAGACCCTCCAGGCGGCGGGCCAGCCCATCGGCGGCGGATTTCGGTGGCATGGCGACCATCGTCGGCGTGGCGACCCACGTTTCTAGGATGGGACCAGTCGATCGCAGCGGATGACCGCAGCAGGCCTGCAGGCCCCGCTCCCGACCCTTGCGCCTCCGGACCCGGTTTGCCCTCAGGGCACCCCCAGGACCGGAAGCAGCCATGGCCGCGGCCGTCCCTGCGTGATCACCCGCAGGGCCACCTTCAGCTCCAGCCATCTCTATGCCCTGCCGGAGCTGAGCCTGGAGGAGAACCGCCGGCGCTTCGGCCCTTGCAGCATCGCCCCGGGCCACGGCCACAACTACGAGCTGATCGTGGCCATGGGAGGCGCACTCGATGCCGACGGCATGGTGCTGAACCTTTCGGATGTGAAGCACGCCATCCGTCGGGAGGTCACCGCTCCGCTCGATTTCCGCTTCCTCAATCAGGCCTGGCCCGACTTTGATCTGTCCCGTCCCGAGGGGCGGCTGCCCACCACCGAGGCCCTGGCGATCGCCATCCGCGACCGCCTGGTCCCCCATCTGCCCGTGATGGGCATCCGCCTGTACGAACAACCCGACCTCTGGGCCGATGTGCTCAGCGGCCCCGCCATCGATCCCATGGAAGCCTTCCTTTCGATCCGCACCCATTTCGCCGCGGCCCACCGCCTGGCCCGGGAAGAACTCAGCCAGGTCGAGAACGAGGCCATCTACGGCAAGTGCGCCCGCCCCCACGGCCACGGGCATAACTACCTGCTGGAGGTCAGCGTCTGCGGGCCGATCGATGCCCGCAGCGGCATGGTCTGCGATCTGGCCGCCCTGCAGGAGCTGGTGCAGGAGCTGGTGGTGGAGCCTTTCGATCACACCTTCCTCAACAAGGATGTGGCCCACTTCGCCAGCTGTGTGCCCACCGCCGAAAACATCGCTCTGCATATCTGCGATCTGCTGCGTCAGCCGATCGCGGCTCTGGGAGTGCGTCTGCACAAGGTGCGCCTGCAGGAAAGCCCGAACAATGCCGCCGAGGTCTATGCCGAGACCGCAAGGCTGGGCATGGCTCCCCTGGCGCTCGAGGCGCTCGCCGGCGCTTGAGGCCAGCGCCGGCCCCCCGGCTGCGGCTGGTGCTGGCCATCAGCCTCGATGGCCGTCTGGCGCCGCCGCAGGGGGGTGCAGCCCAGATCGGCGGCCGCGGCGACCGGAGGGTGCTGGAGGAGGCCCTGGCCTGGGCCGATGCGGCCCTGATCGGTGCACAGACGCTGCGCCTTCATGGCAGCACCTGTCTGATTCACGCTGCTGATCTGCTGGATCAGCGGCGGCGGCAGGGCCAGCCGCCTCAGCCCAGAGCCCTGGTGGTGAGCCGCAGCGGCTCCCTCCCCGAAGCCCTGCCGTTCTTCCGCCAGCCCCTGGAGCGCTGGCTGCTGCTGGCGGATGCGGTTCCCCCTCGGGCGGCGTGGGATCACGGCGCGGCGAGGCCCGGCTTCACACGGGTGTTGCCGTTTGGCTCCTGGCCTGCGGTGCTGGCGGATCTGGCGGCGGCGGGACTGGAGCGGATCGCCGTGCTCGGAGGCGCTGCGCTGGCCGGCAGCCTGATGCAGGAGGGTCTCGTGGATGAGCTGCAGCTGACGCTCTGCCCGTCCCTGTTGGGCGGCTCCCACGGCTGGCTGGCTGTCGAGGGGATGCTGCCGGCTGCCATGGCATCCGGCTGGTGCCTGGAGGAGCAGCGCCGACTGGAGGGAGATGAACTGCTGCTGCGTTACCGGCGGGGGGGGCCGGCCTGATCCGGGACTGGCTCCGTACGGGCCTCGGCGGGCTGGCTGATGCTGCCGAACCGCCGGGCCAGCTCCTGCAGGGGCACATCCTTCAGGCTGTCCGGGGGGATGCCGAACAGGCGGGCCAGGCAGCGTTTCACCACCAGCTCACTGTCATCGCCGAAGCGACCGCGCATCAGTTCGCTGAGCACACCCACGCTGCGGCCGCTGCTGTCGGTCTCCTCGATCAGGCACTTGCTGGTGGGTACCGCCAGCTTGTGGCAGGGATCCTGCAGACGAGCGGCCAGATCGGGGTTGTCGCCTGCGGCCGTGCGCACACAGACCTCCGCCAGACGGCTCTCCAGCTGGGGGCGCAGCAGCAGCAGCAGCGGGCGCCACAGGCCCGCCTGGGCCGGGGACTGGAGCAGCAGCGCCGCCGCGATGCCGCTGGCCACACCGAGGGGCAGCATCCGGATGCCGGATGGTGAGGCCATGGGCTGCGCTGCTCCGTTGGACAGGGCGATCCGGTTAGTTTTGCGCCTCACGTCCCCCTGCGCCTGCTGTCTCCATGGACGAGCTCCGGGCCCGCTGGTCGACCGCCCTGGCAGAGATCCCTCAGGCTGCCTGGCAGGACCTGCTGGCCGCCAGCGAAGGCCGCTGTGGAGGGCCGGTGACGCCCTTCTATCAGTGGAGCTGGTTGCAGCAGCTCGAGGCCAGCGGCAGCATCACGCCCCGTGAGGGCTGGCAGCCCTGCCATCTGGGGCTGTGGCGCGGGGATCGCCTGGTGGCGGCGGCACCGCTGTATCTGAAGGGCCACAGCTACGGCGAATTCGTGTTTGATCAGGCCTTCGGCCAGCTCGCCGGTCAACTGGGCCTGCGTTACTACCCGAAGCTTGTGGGCATGAGCCCGCTCAGCCCCGTGCAGGGCTACCGCTTCCATGTGGCGGCCGATGAGGATCCGGCCGACCTCACCGCGTTGATGCTCAGGCTGATCGATGACTTCTGCCGTCAGAACGGCATCCTCAGCTGCAACTTTCTGTATGTGGATCCCCTCTGGCAGCCCCTGGCGCAGGCCGCCGGCTGTCACCTGTGGATCAATCAGCAGAGCCAGTGGACCAATCCAGGGTATGGCGATTTCGAGGATTACCTGGCTGCTTTCAATGCCAATCAGCGCCGCAACATCCGCCGCGAGCGCCGTTCGGTCAGCGAAGCGGGCCTTGTGGTGAGCCCTCTCGCCGGTGACCAGATCCCCCCGGCCCTTCTGGGGCGGATGCATCATTTTTATTCCCAGCACTGCGCCCGCTGGGGGCCCTGGGGCAGCAAATATCTGACGGAAGCCTTCTTCGATGCCGCCGCCGTTGAGCTGCGCGAGCACCTGGTTCTGTTCAGTGCGCATCGCGGAGATCCCTGTGACCCCGTGGCCATGTCGCTGTGCGTGCGCGGGGGTGATTCTCTCTGGGGCCGCTACTGGGGTAGTGATATCGATCTGGAGAATCTCCATTTCGAGGTCTGTTACTACGCACCGATCGACTGGGCGATCGCCCAGGGAATTCACCGGTTCGATCCCGGAGCCGGCGGCAGTCACAAGCGGCGCCGGGGGTTTCTGACTGAACCACGCCACAGCCTGCACCGCTGGAGTGATCCAGGGTTTGAAACCATCCTCAGCGACTGGCTGCCGGGGGCGAACCGGCAGATGCTGGCGGAGATTGAGGCGGTCAATGCTGACCTGCCCTTTCGATCGACCTACGATCCACCCCATGCCCAGCAGCCCACCGACACCCACGCTCCAGGCTCTTGATGAGGAGCTTTCACGGCGATTCATCGCCCTCGATCCAGCCGGCTATTTCCTGATCCGGGTTGATGCCGAAGCCCAGGAGCTGGTGGCGGAGCACTACGGCAACGGCATCGACGAGCGCGGGTTGGCCACCGATCCGGAATCCGGCGAGGTGATCGGTTGCCGCGGTGGCGGTCCCAGGCTCCCGCTGGCTGTCTACCGCGGGCGCAGCGCCAAGGAGCTGGGAATCTCCCTGAGCGAAGGGAAGGGGCCCCATCCGATCAGCCGCCTGGATCACGCCCTCTATCTCGGGCGGGAACTCCAGAAGGCGGAGCGGTGCCTGGTGCAGGGATTGCCCTACATCCAGGATTGAAAGGGCTCAGACGGGTTGCAGTTCCCGGCTGCTGCTCACTGCGGTGGCCGGTGGATCGGGGGGCAGGCAGGCCAGCTGTTGCTGGATCTCACGGGTGACGATGCTGCGGTACTCCTGGAAGTGTTCGTTGTGGGCGAGCACCACCAGGAACTGCTCCAGGGCACCTGGATTGGCGCGCGCAATGATCCACAGGGAGCGCCAGAAGCGCCAGCGGGTGTTGCGCTTGATGCCCTGACGCCAGATCACAATCGAAAGGGCGCGGACATCACTCCAGGCTGGCAGTGAGGCTTTCCCGAAGGCTGCCGGCACATATTTCTGCCACCGGGCTCTGCCCATCTTGAGGTAGTAGTGACGCACCCGGTCGATGTAGGCGTTTGGCTCATACAACTGACAGAAGGCATCGACGTATTCGTTGGCGATGTCGCGGATCGGCCGGGTCGGCACGAAGTTGAGCAGGTTGGTCTGGTTCACGCCCTTGGCGTCAGCCTTCTCCTCGATCAGGCGGCCTTCCTTCTCCAGCCGATGCCAGAGCCCGGTGTTGGGCAGGGCCTGCAGCATGCCCATCATCGCGGCGGGAATGCCGGTGCGGCTCACAAAGGCGACGATGCGATCCCCGGCACCGGTCTTCTCGCCATCGAATCCGATGATGAACCCCGCCATCACCCGGATGCCGTAGGAGGTGATGCGATCCACCGATTCCTCCAGGGAACTGCGGGTGTTCTGGTGTTTACCCGCCACCGAAAGACTCGCCTCATCCGGGGTCTCGATGCCGAGGAACACCGAATCGAAGCGGGCTTCGGCCATCATCTCCATCAACTCGTCATCGGAGGCGAGATCCACGGACGCTTCCGTGGCGAAGCTGAAGGGGTAGCCGTGCTCGATCTGCCACTGCTTGATCTGCGGCAGCAGCAGCTTGGCGTTGCGCTTGTTGCCGATGAAGTTGTCATCCACCAGGAAGATGGATCGGCGCCAGCCCAGGTCGTAGAGATACTGCAGCTCGGCGACGAGTTGTTCGGGTGCTTTGGTGCGGGGTTTGCGCCCGTAGAGCACGATGATGTCGCAGAACTCGCACTGGAATGGGCAGCCGCGCGAGAACTGCACGCTCATCGAGTCGTAGGCGTCGAGCTCAAGCAGATCGAACCGGGGGATCGGGGTGCCGGTCACATCCGGCTTTTCCCCATTGGCCGAGAAGCGCCCGCTGCGCTCACCCCGCTCGATCGCCTCGATGAACTGGGGCAGGGTGATCTCCCCTTCATCCAGCACCTTGAAATCGGCCAGATCCAGCTCCGGGGCATCGGGGGTGGAACTGGCGAAGGGGCCGCCCACGGCAACGGTGAGCCCACGGGCCTTGGCTCTGGCGATCTGCACGGCCATGTCGGCCTTCTGCACGATCATTCCGGAGATCACCACCAGCTCCGCCCAGTCCCACTCGGCATCGCTCACTTCGCGCACGTTGCGATCGACCAGCTTCATCTCCCAGTGCTGGGGAAGCAGGGCTGCCACGGTGACCAGACCGAGGGGAGGCAGCAGGACCTTGCGATTCACCAGCTCAAGGATCTTTTCGTAGCTCCAGAAGGTCTTGGGGAACTCGGGATAAAGAAGCAGGGTCCGCATGCGGTCGTCTCTGAGGTGAAATCAGGGGCTGCACCCGCAGGCGCCGGATGGCGGATCGGGAGATCGAATCAGGGGGGAACGTGGCTTGGCGTATCCGCCGTTAACGAACCGGTGCCGGTTCTGAGGAGCGACAGTTTGAAGGAATGTGCAGCAACCTTAGGGGCAGGGCCCTTCAGGCGTTGCCGAGGCTGGTCCAGCCGCTTCCATGGGTGTCATCCAGGCGTTGTTCTGAGCGTTGCAGCGGTTGGGTCTGCTGTAATGGCGATCGATTCGCGTTTCGCTCCATGGGTGTCGTCCTCTACCTGGCTCTCGTCGGCGGCGGCCTCACCGCGGCGTTCGCGGCCACCGTGGTGCTCAAGGGTGTGCGGTTGATCTGATCCGCAGCCCGCGGTTGATCAGCAGCTCCTGAAGAGCCAGCGCCAGCCCTGCCAGGCCCATCAGGGCAAACGTGCCATTGAGGCCGATCTGGAGGCAGAGCAGGGCGGCCAGCATTCCGCTCAGGCCGCCGCCGCCCAGAGAGGCGATCTGGCCCATGCCGGCCATCCGTCCGCGCAGTTCCATCGGGGCTCCGACCTGCAGGATCAGGTTGCTTCCAGCCAGCAGCCCAGCGGTGCCCGCTCCGATCAGAAAGGTCATCGTCAGGCTCACGGCCAGATGGGTGTTGAAGGCCATCCCCAGCTGGGCCCAGGCGGTGATCAGCAGGCAGCTCCCCAGCAGCAGCCCGGGCCTCTGGCTGAGTCTGCGGCTGTGGCGTTGCAGCACCAGCCCGCCGGCAATGCTGCCAGCGGCCAGAACGCTGGTGAACAGCCCCAGATCCGCCGGGGTGGGGCCGAGGATGCGCTGGGCGATCAGGGCAGCCAGCCCAGGGTGGAAGAAGCCCACCAGGCTCGCGAGCGCAGAGAAGCGCAACACATGGCGCAGGGTCGGGCCGGCCTGGCTCCAGGCGCTGCGCAGGGAGGTGCGCTCGCCCAGCCCGCTGCGTTGATCCCGGCTGCGGTCCGGTTGCAGCAACCACACCACGCTGGCGATCGGCAGCAGGTAGGAGGCGCAGTCCACCGCCAGGGCACCGGCCGGCCCCTGCCAGGCCACCAGCAGGCCACCCAGCGGAGGGCCCACCAGCTTGCCCACGTTGAACACGACGGAGAAGCTCGCCAGGTAGGGGGCCAGCCCATCCGGCTTGTCCACCAGCAGGGCGCAGTACTTGTTTCGGGCGGTCAGTTCGTAACTGCTGGCGATGCCCACCAGCAGGGTGCTGAGCATCAGCGCGGCTCCCACCAGCGTGGGCCAGGTGTGCAGCAGCGGCAGTGCCAGGGCCCCGACCAGGCTGCCGCCGAACAGCCCCCACTGGGAGCGGATCAGCACGCGCTCGCAGCCGCGTCTGTCGGTCAGGACGCCCGCCGGGGCGCTGAACAGCAGTGCGGGCATGGCCAGGGCGGCGAAATGCAGTGCCAGCAGCAGCGGATTGCCGCTCTGATGCAACAGCAGCCAGCTCTTGGCGGTGATCCCGGCGAAGGATCCCGCCGTGCTGATCCCGGAGGCGGCCAGAAAGATCCCGCGCTGATGGGTCTTCAGCCAGGCCGATGACAGTGGTGGGCTCAAGCGTCGGTCGAGCGGCCGGACCGGATCGCCTCCACCATCGCTCCGGCACCGACCACCACCCCGCGCAGGTCGTAGGTATCGGCAGCGGTGATCCGTACCGGCACCATGGTTCCAGGGGCGGCGCAGAGGCCACCGTCGCCGGGCATCACCCGCACCTCGCCATCCACATCGGGGGCGAAGCGGCCACAGCGACCGATCATCTCGCCGTTGGCCGGATTCTCCTGCTCGATCAGCACATCGACGATCCGCCCCACCCAGCTGCCGTTGCGTTCCGCGGCGATCGGTTGCTGCAGGGCCATCAGCCGGTCCTTGCGTGCGGCGGCCACCTCTGCCGGCACCTGATTCGGCAGTTCCGCCGCTGGGGTTCCTTCCTCCGGTGAGAACGTGAACACGCCCACATGGTCGAAGCGTTGCTCGGCCACGAAATCGAGCAGATGCTGAAACTGCACCTCCGTCTCGCCCGGGTAGCCGACGATGAAGGTGGTGCGCAGCACCGCTTCGGGCAACTGCTCCCGGATGCGACGCAGCAACCCGCCGGTGACCTCCGTCTGCCAGGGCCGGTTCATCGCCCGCAGCACGTCAGGATGGCTGTGCTGCAGGGGAAGATCCAGGTAGGGCAGCAGATTCGGCACGTCGCGGAAGGCTTGCAGCACCCGATCGCTGAGGCCTGTGGGATAGGCGTAGTGCACCCGGATCCAGGGGATCTCCACCTCGCCCAGGGCGCGCAGGAGCTCCGCCAGACGGGGTTGTCCGTAGAGGTCGAGGCCGTAATTCGTGGTGATCTGGCTGATCAGGATCAGCTCCTTCACGCCCTGCTCCGCAAGCTGCCGCGCTTCGGCCACGATCGATTCGATCGGGCGGGAGCGCTGGTCGCCGCGCAGATGGGGAATGATGCAGAAGGCGCAGCGGTAATCGCAGCCCTCGGCCACCTTGAGATAGGCCACGGCTTCCGAGGTGGTGCGGTAGCGGGGCAGGTGTTCATCGCCCACGAAGGTGGGAACGGCGCTGACCCGGTTCACCCGCTCCCCGGCCTCCACCCGGCGCAACACCTCGACGATGTGCTGATAATCCCCGGTGCCGACGATCGCCTTGGCTTCCGGCAGCGATTCGAGCAGCTCCTCGCGGAAATGCTGGGCGAGACAGCCGGCGATGATCAGCTCCTTGCCCTGTTCGGCCAGCTCCACCAGGGTCCGCACCGATTCCTCGCGGGCGTCCTGGATGAAGCTGCAGGTGTTGACCACCACCACCGAGGCCTCGCGTTCGTCAGCGCTCACCCCATAACCGGCCTCGGCCAGCAGGCCGAGCATGTGCTCGGTATCAACCCGGTTCTTCTCGCAGCCGAGATGGGCGAAGGCGACGGTCGGCATGGCCACGGGCGAAGGGTGGGCGCAGGCTTGCGCCCGGCCAATCCATCACCCTAGGCACCATGCGGCAGGGCACCGGAAGGGCTGCAAGAATCGGGCCACTGCCCCCCAGCCCTGTGACCTCCACCCGTCTGGCCGATCGTCTCAACACCCGGCGCCGCAGCGAGCCGACCCGGCGCTGGGTGCGGGTGGTGATGGCCGTTCTGGCCACCATCGGGGCATTGGACACCGGTTCGATCACCCTGAAGCGCTGGGGGCTGCTCGGCCCCCTGCTCTGCCCCGGCGGCGCGGGCGACTGCGACAAGGTGCTCAACAGCGTCTGGGGTTCCCTGTTCGGACAGCCCCTCTCCCTGTTCGGTTTCCTGTCCTACGCCGCGGTGCTGCTGCTGGCCCTGCTGCCCCTGATCCTGCGGCGCGACAGCCGTGATCCGTTGGTGCAGCGCAGCTGGTGGGGATTGTTCCTGATCAGCCTCGGCATGGCCGTGTTCAGCCTGGTGCTGATGGGCCTGATGCTGTTCCGGATCCAGGCGTTCTGTCCGTTCTGCGTGCTCTCGGCGCTGTTGAGCCTGTCGCTGTTCGTGCTCAGCCTGATCGGCAACCACTGGGAGGATCGCGGCCAGCTGGTGTTCCGTGGGGTGCTCGTGGGCCTGCTGGTGCTGCTCACCGGTCTGGGCTGGGCCACGGTCGTCGGCCGGCCCCATGTGGAGACGGGCCGCGGCGTGCCGATCCCCGTCACCAGCCCCAGCACTCCGGCCACCCTTGCCCTGGCTGACCACCTCAGTCGCAGCGGCGCCAAGATGTACACGGCCTGGTGGTGCCCCCACTGCCATGAACAGAAGGAGCTTTTTGGCAAGGAGGCCACGGCCAGGCTCACGATCATCGAATGCGCTCCAGACGGCCGTAACAGCCAGACTGCCCTCTGCGATACCAAGAAGATCCAGGGTTATCCCACCTGGGAGATCAACGGCAAGCTGGATTCGGGAGTCAAGCCCCTGGCGAAGCTGGCCCAGTGGAGCGGCTTCAAGGGGGCGACCCCCTGAAGCCCACCGGGCGGGATTCATCCGTCACCGCCGCTGTGCTGATCGGCTTTCCCTGCTGCTGCTGGCTGTGAACACGCCAGAACGGCTGGCTGGCCGGAGCATCACGGCGATGGTGCCCGCCGCGGCTCTCGTTGCGGAACAGAGCGGCTTCCATCAGCAGCTCGGCGAGCCGCAGCCGCTGGCGCAGCTCCTGGAGTTGCAGCAGAGGGCCTGAAGCGGCACCCAGCTCGAGCTGCTGATCGCCGGCCAAGGCAGCTGCGGCGCGCAGCAGCGGTAGCGCCTCCACCTCGGCCCGCTGCAGGCGCACGCTGCGCAGGGCTGCCGCCAGGCTCGGTCCGGAGCGCTCCACCCCCGCCGCCTGCCAGCAGAGCAGGCGCAGATCGTTGATGGCCCCTGAAGGATCGATGCCATCGCTGCTGGCATCGCCTCTCCAGTGCTCAGCGCCCTGACTTTTCGCCGCCGGCAGCGGTTCCAGTCGCAGATCCTTGAGTTGGCGCGCGAACACCAGGCACTCCATCAGTGAGTTGCTGGCCAGTCGGTTGGCACCGTGCACCCCCGTGCAGGCCACCTCTCCCACCGCGTAGAGGCCCGGCACACTGGTGGCGGCCTGCAGATCCGTGGCGATGCCCCCCATCCAGTAATGGGCGGCGGGGGCCACCGGGATGGGGGATTCGGTGGGTTCCAGGCCAAGCGCGCGGCAGCGCCCAAGAATCGTCGGGAACTGGCGCTCCAGCCGATCGCGGCCCACCGGGCGTAGATCAAGCCAGAGGTGCTCCACCCCCTGGGCTTGCATGCAGCGCGCCAGGGCGCGGCTGACCTGATCGCGGGGGGCCAGGTCAGCCCCGGCCAGATTCTGCAAAGGGCTCTGGCCATGACGGTCGAGCAGGCGGGCGCCCTCCCCTCTGACGGCCTCGGAAATCAGGAAATGGGGGGCTCCCGGCAGCATCAGCGCCGTCGGATGGAACTGCACGAATTCCAGGTCCCGCAGCAGTGCTCCGGCGCTCCAGGCCATGGCCACGCCATCCCCGCTGGCCTGGCTGGGATTGGTCGTGTGGGCGAACAGGTGGCCGCCCCCGCCGCTGGCCAGCACCACCGCTCCGCAGCGCAGCCAGCGCAGCTGGCCTGCTTCGAGCACCTGCAGCCCCACACAACGGCCCGCTTCGATCCACAGCTGCAACGCTGGCATCCCCTTGCGCTGCACCAGTCCTGGCCGCTGCAGCACCGCACGCTCCAGCACATCCACCAGGGCGCCACCGGTGCGGTCCTGGGCGTGGAGCACTCTGCGATGGCTGTGCGCGGCCTCGAGGGTGGTGCTCAGGCCATCCGGGCTGCGATCGAAGGCCATGCCCAGTTGCAGCAGTCGCTCCACACAGTGCGGTGCCTGGCGCACCAGCAGTTCGACGGCCTGACGATCACAGAGCCCAGCTCCGGCCTTGAGCGTGTCATCGATGTGGCTGCTGAAGCTGTCGTCCGATCGCGTCACGGCGGCGATCCCACCCTGGGCCCAGCGGCTGGCGGATGGAGGGGCGCTGTTCTTGCTCAACAGCAGCACCCGCAGCCCGGCCGGCAGCTCCAGTGCCGCCATCAGACCTGCGGCGCCACTGCCGATCACCACCACATCCCACTGGGAAGGGAGAGGGTCTTCGCCGCGGGCGGATTCGCTGACCATGGCACCGCCGAGAGGTTCACGAGCCTATGGGACGCAGGTGCTCTGGAACACACAAAAAAGCCGCCGGCAGGACCGGCGGCTCTGGCTGGACTTCAGCAGCTGATGGAGATCAGCGGTACTGACCGTCGTTGATCCGGTCGAAGCCTTCGTTGAGGGCGATGGCCGGCGGGGTGACGGTGAAATTGGTCTTGTACTTCTGGAACAGCTCCTTCTGGCGATCGGTGAGATCCAGAGCCAGCACATCATCGACAGCCTGGTAGGGGCCGCCCAGAACGATTTTGCCCGCCAGGGTGGGATACATCCCGGGGAACTGCTGGAACCGGCGCACCGAGCAGTTGTTGAGATCGATCTTGCCGGCGCTTTCGGCGATCTTGTCATCAGCCAGGTTGCGGGCATCGGCGGCATGGGCGGCCCCTGGCAGCAGCAGGCTCACCAGCAGCCCGGCCATCACGACACCACTCATCAGCCAGGCAAGCAGCCGCTTCATCACGTCACTCCGATGGAGAGGAAAACTGGACAGAGCGTGGATCCGGCTGGGTTGAAGGCCGGCTGAATCCACCTGCATGCCAGGGATCTCAATCGATCCCACGCCAGCAGTGCCATCAACGTTACAGAAGCGGATCCTGTGCTCCCCGGACGGTTCCCCGGCTTTTGCAGATCTTCAGAACCGGCCCTGACGAGGGCATGATCCAAGGGCCTAGAGCAGTCCGCTCAGGGAGGGCGAGAGCAGAGCGGCCAGGAGGAACAGTCCGTCCACGGCGAGAGTTGCCGCGAGCGTGGCCGCGGCAAGCTTGCCGGCAGCCCCGTAGCGGCGGAGGCGGCGGCAGAGCAGCAGCAGCAGCAGGGCACTGGTGCCGATCACGGCGAGCGGCAGCGGTTGGAGAACGGCCAGGGCTGCGTTGTGAAGCAGCAACGGGGACTGGCTGATCGGGGCGCTGAGGATGCTGGGCCAGAGCGTCATGACGCCGCTGAAGGCCATCGCTGCATCGGTGGCGGCTGTACCGAGCAGGGAGGCCAGGTAGAAGCTGCAAGCCAGGCGCCAGCGGCCCTGCAGCCCACCCAGCGCCAGGGGGAGGGCAAAAGCCTCGATCGGCAGGTGCCACAGCGGGTGAAGCCGGCCCCAGCCCCAGAAGAGTGATCCTCCCAGCCAGCTGCCGCTGAAGCCCACCAGCAGGGCGCCGCGCTCCGACCACTGCCGCTGCGGGTGGCGCTCGAGGGCGATGCCTGTTGCCAGCAGCACAAAGGAGAACAGCGCCGAGGCCATGGGAGCGTTGCGTACCCAGGGGGCCTGGATGAAGACCGGCACC
This sequence comes from Synechococcus sp. ELA057, assembly GCA_037144195.1. Lineage (GTDB taxonomy): Bacteria > Cyanobacteriota > Cyanobacteriia > PCC-6307 > Cyanobiaceae > Cyanobium. Next base: position 2,947 of record JBAWXG010000029.1, on the reverse strand, counting down.
AGCACCAGCAGCACGGCCAGGGCTGACAGTGAGCTCAGAGTCCTGCCCGCGGTGCTCAGCGCTGTCTTGGCCTCAGGTCGCGCGAGGCCGGGGCCAGCTGCCGGGTAGGGGACTGCAGCTGCGGTGCTGGCAACCAGGGTGCTCGGTGCCACCGCCAGGGAAGCAGGGCTTGGGGACAGAGCGACCACCGCAGAAGCGAAAGGAATGGCAACCTTAAGGGGTTCGCCCTTGGAACCGGGACAGGGCGCCGATAGCCTCAGCCCGCAAGGTTGACGGCGGTATGACCCCTCAGGTCGGTGGTGAAGAGCTTTCGCTGGCAGCGGCCTGCTGGCATGCGGTCGTGCTCGGGGTGGTGCAGGGTCTCACCGAATTTCTGCCCATCAGCAGCTCCGCCCATCTCAAGGTGGTGCCTGTCCTGCTGCACTGGGGTGACCCCGGCGTTGCCTTCACCGCCGTGATCCAGCTGGGCAGCATCGTTGCTGTCATCGCCTATTTCCGCTCGGATCTCCAGTCCGTGCTGGCCGGTGTGTCCAGGGCAGTGCGCAACGGCAGCTGGAGCGATCCATCGGCACGGCTGGGGGTGGCCATCGCTCTGGGAACCCTGCCGATCATCCTGGTCGGCCTTCTGGTCAAGAAATTCGTTCCCGATTACGACCATTCCGTGCTGCGCAGCATCACCTCGATCGGCATTGTCTCGATCGTCATGTCGCTGCTGCTGGCAGTCTCGGAGTTGATCGGTGCCCGCCGCAAGCAGCTGGAGGCCGTTCGCCCGATCGATGGAATCCTGGTGGGTCTGGCTCAGGCCCTGGCGATCGTCCCCGGGGTGTCGCGATCCGGCAGCACCCTCACCGCCTCGCTCTTCGACGGCTGGCAACGGGCTTCCGCCGCCAGGTTCTCCTTCTTGCTGGGAATCCCCGCCATCACCCTGGCGGGTCTGGTCGAGCTCAAGGACGCCTTCGCGTCACCGCTGCAGGGGGGCTGGATCCCCATGCTGCTCGGAGTGGTGGTGGCCACCATCGTCTCCTGGCTGGCCATCGCCTGGCTGCTGCGCTTTCTGCGGGAGCACAGCACCTGGGTGTTCGTGGGCTACCGCCTGCTGTTCGGTCTGGCCCTGCTGATCTGGTTCCGTCAGCTCGACGTGCCCGTTCCCTGAGGTCGCCCTGAGGGCGAGACTGGAGGCAACCAACCGATCAACACCGCTGCCGACGTGTGGAATGAGCCCCCTGCAGGCATCCCGCTTGTGTCCTGCGCAGAGGGATCGGGAGAGCCGAGGGCGAGCAGCCTGCCCCAGCCCGCTGTGGTGGCCCATGTGCAGCCGGGTTCGATCGCCGAGGAGCTGGGATTTCAGCCAGGTGACCGCCTGTTGAGCATCAATGGCATCAGGCCGAGGGATCTGATCGATGTGCAGATTCTTCAGGGGGAGGAAGACCTGGTGCTTGAGGTGGAGGATCCGTCAGGCAGCCTCCACCGGCTCGAGCTGGAGAAGGATCCCGATGAGGGCCTGGGCCTGGCGTTCACCGAAGCCCTTTTTGACGGCCTGCGCCAGTGCAACAACCATTGCCCCTTCTGCTTCATCGATCAGCAGCCTCCCGGCCACCGCCGCACGCTGTACCTCAAGGACGATGACTACCGGCTGAGTTTTCTCTATGGCTCCTATCTGACCCTCACCAACCTGACCGCATCCGATTGGGAGCGCATCGAGCAGCAGCGGCTTTCACCGCTGTACGTGTCGGTGCATGCCACCGATCCAGAGCTGCGCAGTCGCCTGCTGGTCAACCCGAGGGCGTCCCTGCTGCTGGAGCAACTGGACTGGTTTGCCGAACGCCGGCTGCAGATCCACGCCCAGGTGGTGGTCTGTCCTGGGCTCAACGATGGCGCTGCGCTGGTGAAAACCCTCGAGGATCTTGCCGCCCATGGCTCCGGTGACTGGCCTGCGGTGCTCTCCGCAGCGGTGGTCCCGGTGGGACTCACGCGCTACCGGCCCGCCGGCGATGGCCTGCGTCCCGTGGACCGGAACACGGCAAGAGCGGTCATCGCTGCGGTGGAGCCGATGCAACAGCGCTTCCAGGAGCGGATCGGCAGTCGCTTTGCCTGGCTCTCGGATGAGTGGTACCTGATCGCCGGCCAGCCCCTGCCCGAGCGGTCCACCTATGAGGATCTGCCCCAGCAGGAGAACGGCGTCGGCAGCATCCGATCCTTTCTTGAACAGCTCGAGCAGGCCACGCGTCAGCTTCCGCCTCGGGTGGCACCGGCCCGTCACTACAGCTGGGTGGTCGGCCGGTTGGTGGCCGAGGCGCTCGAGCCCGTGGTCGCCCGTCTCAACCGTGTGGAGGGACTCCGCCTGAGTCTCCATGGATTGCCCAGTCCTTACTGGGGCCAGGATCAGGTGGTCACCGGTCTGCTCACGGGTTCCGATCTGCTCGAGGGGCTCGCCGGTCAGGCGCTGGGCGATTGTCTGCTGCTGCCGAGGATCATGCTGCGCCAGGGGGAAGAGGTGTTTCTGGATGATTCCAGTGTGGAGAATCTGCGGCAGATCCTCGCCATACCGATTCATATCCTGGAAGGGGCAGAAGATCTGGTGGCCTTCTGTCTCGGCAATTCGCTATTTGCTGCTTAAGCTCTGGGCCAAATGCTTTCTGTCTGTGCCTGTGCGTCGCCGCCATCTCCTGCTGCTGGCTCTGATGGTGTCCCCCACGGCCGTTCAGCTGGGTTCCGGTCCAGCCGCCAAGGCCGCCCCGGCTCTCCAGCCGCCTGACGCCTCCACGCCAGCTGGTGTCTCTCAGCCGTCTGCGCAAGCAGGGGCAACCTCGGCAGCTGCATTGCTCGATCCTCCGCTTCAGGTTCTGCCTCTGGCGCCAAGCCTCAAGGGCAACAGGCCTAAGTCCAATCCCACCGTGCTGCCACCGGCCGCCACCGTGCTGCCGCCCGATCTGCAGCGGTTGGCGGC